>JBIOVA010000274.1:0-5619 GCA_044867485.1 Lacipirellulaceae bacterium
CACGCGGCCAGGCCGACTTCGTTCGAGGTTCGCGTCCTTCGGCAGGACGCCCCCGGTCAGCCCAGCCGGTGGGAGCGGCACCGGGTCACGTACGAGCCGAACCTCAACGTCATCAGCGTGCTGCAAAAGATCGCCGCCCAGGCGACCACCGCCGACGGCAAGGAAACGACGCCCGTCGCCTGGGACTGTAATTGCCTTGAAGAGGTGTGCGGCGCCTGCACGATGCTCGTCAACGGCAAGACGCGGCAGGCGTGCTCGGCGCTGGTCGACCGGCTGCTGGAGGACGACCCCGACGGGATCGAGCTGCGGCCGATGAGCAAGTTCCCCGTGCTGCGGGATTTGTGCGTCGACCGCCGGCGGATGTTCCGATCGTTGGAGACGCTCAAGGCGTGGGTTGAGGTGGACGACTACTTCGACCGCGGCCCCGGGCCGAAGGAATCGCAGGAGAGCCAGGAGCGGCGCTATCCGCTCTCAGAGTGCATGACCTGCGGCTGCTGCGTCGAAGCGTGCCCGCAGTATCTGAAGGTGGAAGTCGAGCGGCGGCCGGGCGAGAGCGACGCGGACTTCACGGCGCGGCAGAGCGCGGCGTATGATGAAGGGTTCGTCGGCGCCGCGGCGGTGAGCCAGGCGATTCTGTTCAACGACCACCCCACCGGGGCGATGCAGAATGGCGCGCGGCTCGACGCTCTGATGGGCCCGGGGGGCATCCAGATGTGCGGCAACGCCCAGAACTGCGTGGCGGTGTGCCCGAAGCACATTCCGCTCACCCGCTCGATCGCCCGCGCCGGTCGGCAAACGACGGTGCGGATGCTGACGCGGTGGTTTGACAGTTAGGGAGCGGTCAGCATTCAGCGGTCAGCACTCAGCCGGAGGGGATCGACCACGGAGGCACGGAGGACACGGAGTCACGCCCGGCTTTGCGGAAGTAGCGTCGGAGACGCATCGGCGATGGGCAGCGCCTCCCACATGGGGGAATTATGTCGCGAAACGCATTTTTGGCGACATAATCCCCTTTCTGCTGAGTTGCGCTCCGGACTGCCGCCGGATCGCATTGGGGCGATTGCACTTGCGCTGGAGCGGGTCGGCGCAACATTTATTGTCAACGGCAGCAGTCGGCGACAAACATGTTGTTGGACTGGCCTACGACGGCGCCTCTCTCCCGCCTCTGCGCACAGAAGGAGCGCAAGACGGACGCCTGGACGGCCGCGCAGCGTGAGCGAGTGAGTTGTCAAAGAATGTGATCAAGTGTACACTTCCTCGCGCCGAGCGTCAAGGGGGGCAATCGCGCATCGTTGGCCCCCGGCCATTGGCTGGGGGCTCAATGGGGGCATTGGCGGGCGGCGTCAATCGACGAGTTCGGGGGTGATGACGAGGTAGGTGCGGCCCGGGCCGAGGTTGTCGAGCGGCGCATATCGATCGGGGCGGCGGGCCGCGAGGACATACGACTGGCCGAAGTGGATTTCGACGCCGTGATCCGGGTATTCGCCTTTGCGGAAGCCGATGTCGACCCAGACGTAGTGCCCTTCTGGGTCGCGGCCGATGCGGGACGGGTTGAGGACAACGTAGGTCGGCGCATCGCCGGCGCCCGGCGTCAACTCGGTCCCGACCGGTAGGCCCACAATGGTGTCGAGTGAGGGGTCGGCGATGGTTTTCACGAGCCCGTGCTTGTCGAGGATCCGCAGCGCGCCGTGCAGGGTCTCGGCGTCGACGAGCAAGGCTCCGCCTTCGCGGAGACCGCGGCCGAGTTCGGCCATGTCGCCGGATCGGTCGTGGATGACGGCGATTCTGAAGAGGACTCGTTTGTGGACGGCGGGAGGCGCCGACGGCGTCGCGGCATACGCGGAGGCCGCGGGCGACGGCGTTGCAGAATACGCAGAGCTCGCTGGCTGCGGCGACGGCCCGGTCCAGGCGGCCGCGGGTTGCACTTTGGCCGTTCGGTCGGTTTCTTCGCGAGGTGTTTCGATGAACAACCGATCGCCGGGATGAAGCTGATAATTGGTCTCCGTCGATTTGCCGTTGGTGATCTCGTTCCAGGCCACGGCCAAGGTTTGCTCGCCGCCGACGCCGTTTGGCGCCGGCCGGGCGATCCACACCTTCGCGTCGGAAATGCTCCCGATGCCGCCCAGAATCGCAATGGCGTCGAGCACCGTTTCGTTGCCTGTGATCGGCATGCGGGTGACGTTGTCGCCGCGCTCGCCGCCTTTGAGGATGACGTAGTACACCTTGCTGTTGTAGGCCAGCACGTCGACGGCAACCTGCGGGTCTTCGAGCTTCTTGGACAGAAGCTTTTCGATGGCTTCGCGCGACTCTTCGATCGTCATGCCGGCGACGAATACGGAGCCGTAAACGCCGAGGTTGACGCGGCCGTCCATGGCCACCAGGTGCTGGCCGGAAATCGCTTGGAACCCGGCGGACTGGCGGAGCGAAAAGGAGACTTCCACGTCGGTGAGGATCTTCGCCAGCTCCTCGCGGAGATGCTTTTCGCCCTCCTCCATTGTGAGGCCGGCGATTTTGACGCGGCCGTACTGGGGGCCGAGGTTGACGGCGCCGTCGGCGTCGACGGTGTAGGCGTCGTCGATGGGTTGGTCGGGCAAGGCGCCGGCGACGCGGATGAGGATTTCGTCGAAGGTTTCGATGCGGTAGGGCGGCTTGGGGACGAGCTTGACGCCTTCAATCGAGAGAATGTCCGGCGGTTCGATGACGTAGCGCGGGAAGGCGGTTTCGAGATACTCGCGGCGGTCGGCGGATGGCGTTGGCGAAGGTTCGGGCTGGTGCATCCAACCGCCAGGGGCCGTCGCGGGCGAATTGTCGGCGGCGGGGGCAGGGGACTGAGTTTCGGTGGTATCCGCCAGACTACCGCCCTGCGCTCGGTCGCCACCGGCGACCGTGCTCGGTTGCTCCCGTCCCTTCGAGGGAGGGGGATCGGAGGCGGCGACGCGTTCGATGCGGACGACTTGGGCAGCGGCCAGTGCGGCCAACAGCACGGGGACGGCGAGTTTTCGCATGGTCGATTCCTCCTTGGATCGGGGGGTGACGAGGCGGTGGATGCGGCGGGCGAGCGTGGAGCGGCGGCGCGGGTCGTTGGTGTTGGGGACCGCGGGGAGAACGTGCGCGGCTCGCATGGGGGAATTGCTGGCGGTGAGTTCGGCGGTGCGGAGCAGGGCGTTGGCGACAGTCGTCGTTTCGCGCGCTAAGCCGCGAGCGGCGGCGGCGTCGCAGGCCCATTCGGCGGCTTCGTCGAAGCGGCGCACGGCCAGCCACACGAGCGGGTTGAACCACTGCGGCAGGGCGAGCAGGCGGAGGGCGAGCGACTTCCAGAGGTCGCGGCGGCGGATATGGGCGAGCTCGTGGCGGAGGATCGTGGTGCGCTCCGCTGGCGTGAGCGCGATCCACAACGAGCGCGGGGCGAGGAGCAAGTAGGCGAAGGGGATGAAGGCGACCAGAGGGCCGAGGCGGTCGGTGAGGCGGAGGTGAACTTTGGGGGAGCATGCCCACGCGGACGAGGGCATGGCACACTTCCGCTGTCGCCGCCACTCGCGACGCCATTGGGCAACGTCGGGGGCGGCGCCGAGGGGGAGCGCACGGACGACGCGGAGGTAACGCCATGCGGCGGCGAGGGTCAGGATCGCGGCGCCCGTGAGCCAAGCGAGCAGCGTGAGCGGGGCCATGGAGCGGGGCGCTTCGTGGGCCACGGCCTCGACGGTTTCCCGTTGTGTCCCTGTGGTATGGAATTCGGACCATGCCCACGCGGACGAGGGCATGCCACCCGACGAAGGGGCTGGCGCAGGCGCCGGCGGAGCTTCAAATTTGAGCGTCCAAGGGATGAGGAGCCAGCCTTGGAGGACCACCAGCGTCCAGGCGATGCGGTGCATGCGCGGCGACTGGACCTTGAGCCATGCCAGTAGCAGCGCCGCCAGACACGCGGCGGCGGCGGTGGCGAGCGTCGTGCGAACCAGTGCGAGGCAGAGTTCGGCGGCGTTCATGATATGCGCTCGGGAAAGGTTGGGATTCCAGAACCATTTAGCCCCGCCGCTTGCGGCGGGGCCGCGGAGCAAGCTCCGCGGCTAAATCCTTTTTCGAGACGCCTGCGCGTTGTTCGACCTCGGCGACCAGCCGTTTAAGTTCCGCGAGCTCGTCGGGCGAAACGGCGTGGCGCTGCAACAGGTGGGCCACCAGCGGGGCGACGCGGCCTTCGCTGACGCGCTCCACGAGCAGGTCGAGATCGCCTTGCCGCACGTCGGCGGCGCTGATCGCGGCGGAGTACTTGGCGGGGCGCTCGTGGGTCCGCTGGGCGACGCCCTTTTTCACCAGGCGGTTGAGCCGCGTTTGGACTGTGGTGTAGCCGATGGGCAGGCCCAGGGCCTGCTGGGCTTCGAGGATGGTGACGCCGCCGTGGCGCCAGAGCATCTGGAGCATTTCGAGTTCACCGGCGGCGAGGCGCGGGGCGTCGGGGGGCATGGGAGCAAGTGGGGAATGGGGAATGGGGAATGACGGGAAGGGAGTATTACGACTTGGGTCATAGTTGGCAAGGGCGGTTTGCCCGGCGCTTGTGAAATGGGATGGTCGCCGTTACTTAAGCCCCGGTCATTGGAGCTTATTCAACCGCTACCAGAAGAATTCACCACGGAGGACACAGAGGGCACAGAGTTTCAATCAGACAGAGAATGGGAGCTATTGATTGTTCTTTCCCATTCTCTGTGGTCTCTGTGACCTCTGAGGTGAAATCCCCAAGGAATTGCCGCAGCGACCGGGCGCCGGCAAATGAATAGTCGTCGGTGACCGAGGGCTCAATGCTTAGGGCGTACCGTAGGTGAGGACTTCCAGGACGTTGTTGAAGTCGTCGGTCCAGGCGACAGAGGGGCGGCCGGCGGTGGCTTCTGCCAGGGGGACGCCGAGGTTGACTCGGGCGAAGAAGCCCTGCTCGCGATGCATGAGGACCCATCGTGAGCGCGTGCCGATGGGGTCCCTCTCGCCGGCCGGGGCGTCGACCATGACGGCGTCGAGGCCAAAGTGCTCGGCGGCGGCCAGGGCCACCACGGCGAGGTTGAGATAGCGATTCGAGACGTGGAGGGCAAGAATTCCGTTGGGCTGGAGGTGCTTGAGGTAGAGGTCGACGGCTTCGAGCGTGAGCAAGTGGGCGGGGATGGAATCGCTGGTGAAGGCGTCGACGGCCAGCAGGTCGAAGTTCTGCGGCGGCTGGCGCTCGAGCGAAAGGCGGGCGTCGCCGAGCTCGATCGTCACGCGGGCGCCGCGCTCGCGGGCGTCGGCCAGCAGCGTGAAGTGCTCGTCCGCGAAGTCGACGTCGCGGGGGTTGATCTCGTAGAAGACGAACTCCTCGTCGGCCTCGGCGTACGCCGCGAGCGTGCCGATGCCGAGGCCGACGATGCCGATGCGGCGGGGCTTGTCGTGCGGCGAGGCGAGCAGCAGTCCGATGCCGCTGTTGGGGTGATAGTACTGCGTGGGCACGCGGCGGATCTCGGGCGTGCGGAACTGGACGCCGTGCGAAATGTGGCCGTTGGTCAACTGGTGGTACTCGAACTCCGGGGCATTGACCGGCGGCTTCCGCACGCGGAGGACGCCGTAGAAGTTCCGCGTCATGTCGACCAGGTAGGTGCGTTT
>JBIOVA010000275.1:0-16121 GCA_044867485.1 Lacipirellulaceae bacterium
GCCGCACGGGCGCGGAAGTGCTCACGTTGTTCACCGGCAGCGAGTACTTCCCCGGCGGCATCTTCGAGTACGACATCCCGATGGGCTCCGGCCTGGACTTCGAGTACGGCCCGATGGAGGCCTTGAAACTGCAATTCGCCACGTATTTCGACGCCTCGGACCAGGCCTCGATCTCGCGGATCTACGGCGGCATTCACCCGCCGGCCGACGACTTTCCCGGGCGGCGGATCGGGCA
Source organism: Lacipirellulaceae bacterium (assembly GCA_044867485.1). Taxonomy (GTDB): domain Bacteria; phylum Planctomycetota; class Planctomycetia; order Pirellulales; family Lacipirellulaceae; genus Lacipirellula. Next base: position 236 of record JBIOVA010000275.1, read on the forward strand.
CCTGGTGGGCCCCGATGCCTTCGCAAGGGCGATGCTGTTGTTTGCCGGCGTGCCTGAACCTTCGAGCGTGGTGCTCGGGGCGGTCGGCGCCGCCATGTTTTGCGGCGTAGCAAGGCGGCGAAGCGCATAAAGGAAGCATTGGCTGACAGTTGCGCGGGGAGCGGCGCCAATTCCATGGCCTCAAAATGGCTTGCGTTCGAGCACCTTGGACCAATCGTCGCCGTCTTGGCGACGGCATTGGCTGTTGGCGCACGCCCCTGCCCGGCGTTGGCTGTCACGTACACAAACGTGACCGCCAGCGCCGGCATTAACCATTTGCAGCACAACGGCAACCACCCGAACGCCGGCCTGTTTAGGACCGGCGGGGCGGCGGCCGGCGACTTCGATAATGACGGGCGGACCGACCTCTTCGTCACCCGTTTGAACGCACGTCCGCTGCTCTACCGAAACTTGGGAGATGGGACGTTTCAGGACGTCGCCGTGTTGGCCGGCTTCACGACGGGCCTTCCCGCCAATGGCGCCGCTTGGGGGGACATCGACAATGACGGCGATCGGGACCTCTACGTCACCAGCTCCGGCGGGACGCGGTACTACTTGTACGTCAACAACGGAAATGGCACGTTCAGTGAGCAAGCCGTTGCACGCGGCGCGGCGATCGACGGCATTTTGCGCTATGGCCAAAGCACGACCTTTGGCGACTACGACGGCGACGGATACCTCGATATCCACACGAACGATTGGGCCACGGAGACCTCGGACAGCACCTCGCGCCTGTTGCACAATCTCGGCGCCGCCAACCCCGGCCACTTCGAGGACGTCACCGCGGCCGCGGGCCTCAACGTCTTTCGGCCCTCGCACTTTGCGGACGGCAGCACCGACTCCAATGCGTATCGCTATTCGTCGACGTTCACTGACCTCGACCGCGACGGCCATCCGGACCTGACGATCGCCGCCGACTTTCTGACGAGCCAGATCTTTTGGAACAACGGCGACGGCACGTTCACCGACGGCACCGCCGCGGCCGGCGTCGGCACGGACGAAGACGGCATGGGAAGCGCCATCGGCGATTTCGACGGCGACGGACGGATGGACTGGTTCGTTTCGGCGCTGGTCGAGACGCCCGGCGGATTTCCGGACCACAGCGGCAACCGACTGTTCCGCAACAACGGCGACCGCACGTTTTCCGATCAGACCGATCTCGCCGGCGTCCGCGATTCGGGGTGGTCGTGGGGAACCACGTTCCTCGACCACGACAATGACCGCGACGTCGATCTGTTTGTCACCAACGGGTGGGACACCGCGTCCAGCGACCAATCGCACCTCTATCAGAACGATAGCGGCGTCTTTACCGACGTCTCCAACGCCGCTGGCGTCACCGACGCGGGCATGGGCCGCGGCCTGCTCAGTTTTGACTACGATAACGACGGCGATCTTGACGTGTACATTGTCAACCACGGCGCCCAGCCGATCCTCTACCGCAACGACGGCGGCAACGACAACGACTGGCTCAGGATTAAGTTGCAGGGGACCGCGTCCAACCGCGACGGAATCGGCGCACTCATCACCGTCGATCCCGACGCCGGCGTCACGGGCGACGAGATGGTGCGAGAGATCAATGCAGGCAGCAATTTCCTCAGCCAGAACGAACTCACTGCCCATTTTGGCTTGGGCGCCGACGCTGGGGACGTCGATCAGATCACGATCCGCTGGCCGAGTGGGTTCGTGCAGACGCTCAGCCAAATCTCGGTCAATCAAGTTTTGAGTCTGGTCGAGGGCGTTAACCCTGGCGACTTCAACAATGACGGCACGGTCGATGGCCGCGACTTTCTGACTTGGCAGCGCGGGGAATCGCCCACCCCGTTGAGCTCGTTGGATCTGGCCGCATGGAAATCGCAATTTCCGACGGCTGCCTCGGGGACGGCAATCGGGACGGCTGCCCCCGAGCCGGCGACCTGCGCCGTCTTGCCGTTGGGATTGTTGATCTTACGGAAGCGCCCCGAAGAGACTCGATAAGAATCAGCATGGCATCAATCGTCCTCCAACATGCGCGGCACTGGCTGGCTGGCGCTCTCGTCGTTGTTGGCGCGTTGCCATTGGCAGCAGCGGACGAGCCATCAAATCGACCCAAGCCGATTCCGGCCACGCGCCCCGAATTGAAGACGGCGCTCGAAGCGCTCAAAGATCGGCAGCCGCGGATTCCGCTTCAGCCTCAGGCAGATGGGAAGCCAAGCTCCAACTACCTTCCCGAAACATGGGGCGGCGGCGGCGGTCTCGGCGGCCCGGGGCAGACGAGCAATCGTGGAGCTCGCGATCGCAGCGGCAGATCTCCTGATCCCAGGTTGGACGACCTGTTCACGGACGCCTGTTTTTGGGTGGTGTCGCGCGGCAACAACTGCCACTACTGCCTGGGGCACCAGGAACTCAAGCTCCACGCCGGCGGATTTGACGACGACGCGATTGCCGCACTCGACAGCGATTGGAGCCGATTCAATTCGCGTCAACGGGCGGCGCTCGACTTTGCGCGAAAGCTGACGCTCGAGCCGGCATTGGTCGACGACGCCGATATTCAGAAGCTCAAGCGGATGTTTACCGACGCGGAGATCGTCGAGCTGACGTTCACGATCGCCCGCTTCAACTCCGTGAATCGTTGGACGGACGCCGTCGGGCTGCCTCAGGAACGCCATGTTGGCGACGATGGCGAGGTCAAGTTGACCACTCCAACTAGCGAACAATTTCAAAACACAGCCAGCATTGTCACCACGGACAATCGCGCACCCCGGGCTCCCCGGCCGAGTGCGGCGGCGATCGCCGCTGCGATCGACGCCTGCCGCACACGCACGCCGCGCGTGGCGCTGCCTGCCGAAGAAGACGCCAAAGCGGCGCTGGCTGGCGCGATCGGCGATCGCGCCCCGCTCGCGTGGGAGCGGGCCCTTGCTGGGCTTCCCGGAATCGGCAGGACGCACGTTCTGGTCTGGAACACGATGCTGACCGACGATCACCTGCCGCCGCGGCTGAAGGCGGAACTCGCCTACATCACGGCCGTGAACAATCGTGCTTGGTACGCCGCTGGAACTGCTGCCCGACGCCTGATTGAGCTCGGCGCTTCGCCCGAGGGCTTGGTCTCCCTTCCGAACGGCGAAGCGCCGGGGCCGCCAGGCGCCGGCGCAGCTTACCGACTGGCGTCGAAGCTTACGGCCGATCCGCAGGTGATCACCGATCAGGATATCGCCTCCGTCCGCGAGCAGTACGGCGACGCCGAAACGGCGCAGATTATTCAGGTCATTTGCATGGCAAATCTGTTCGACCGATTTACGGAGGCGCTGGGCTTGCCATTGGAATAGTTCGGACGCGCCATTCTGCTTCGGGCGCACCCCACGCGAGAGGGGAATCGAGGCGGCGGCGGTGCGTTGCCGCGCGTGGGCTGCGCCCATAGATGGTCTAAAGTCATGTGACAGGTGCGGGCCTTATTTTCCCGCGTTTCCGTCCATAGATGATCAAAAGTCCCACGGCAGGGCGAAGGCTTCGTCCCCGGGTGGGAGGGTCGCCTCGGCGCGTGCGACTTCCAGCGGCTCCACGGCGCGCTCGCTGGGCGTCGGGATGCGGGCTACCGCAAATACTGCGTCGCGAGCCGGCGCCAACGGGGAAGCCGCGATCGGAGCGGTCGGCGCGAGTCTCGGCCGGATCTGCACGACGGGCCGCAGCGAACCAAGGGGGTCTTGGGCGAGGCCGGTGACCTTGCCAAATCTGTGGGCGAGGCTCTCGGCGTATGGGTCGTCGACCACGACGGCCTGCGGCGCGGGCGGCGGTTCTAGCGCCGCAGAGCTTGAGGCCGCGACGGCTTCCGGCGGGGCCGTGCGACCAAAATTGGCGCGCCAGACGCCGAGGTCGAACCCGTCGACGGCGCCGTTGGCGTTTCCGTCGGCGCCGCTGCCAGCGGGCGTTGCCGCGACGCCAAGTCCGCGCTGCCACGCCAGGAAGTCGGCGCCATCCACATCTTGGTCGCTGTCGTAGTCGCCCGGAAGCGCGCCCGTCGCGGCCCCGCTGAGCGCTGCAAACGCCTCGTCCTCTTTGGGCTTGTCCCAGAACTCGACGTGGTCGTAGTAGCCGCGGAATCGATTGGCGCCGGCCAGGCCCGACCCGATATGCAAAAAAGACTGGGCGTCGATCACCCCGGGCTGAAAGGCCCCGACGCGGCGGCCGTCGACGAAGATCAGCACCAGCCCGTCGCCGGCGCCGGTCCCGTCGTAAGACAGGCCGACTTCGTGCCACTGGTTGGCGGCCCACACGACGCCCGTGTCATAGGTCACGCCGCCCATGGACGCGACGATATGATCGGCGGCGTCGACGCCGATGCTCCACGCGCCAGCGGCGTCAGCGGCGCTCGTCCGGCCGATGATGAACTCGAACGCGCCGGAGTCGATAGCCCGCTTGGCCCGCGCCATCGCGGCGAACGAGTCGTTGGTCGACAGACCTTGCTCGAGCGCCGATCCCGCGTCAGCGAACGAGACGTATCCGGCGACGCTGTTCAGTGCGTAGCCGTCGGCTCCCGGTCGACCCGTCAGGCCCTCGGCGCCGACGTCGTAGACGAAGTACTGGGCGCCGACGCTGGTCATACCGCCGGGCGCGGCGCTCTCGGCCGGCTTGAGCGCGGCAGCGGCTGAGTTTCGCAAATCGCCGTTGGCCACGGCGTCGCGATGCTGCACAAACAGCCCCGTGTTGTCGTGGATCGCGAACTGCAGGACCAGGATCGCGTCCGAGGCGCCGCCGCCTGGCGGATCGACGCCGGGCTCGGGGACGTAGCCCGGAAACACTTGCTGCACGAGCCCCAACACTTCGACCGAGGAGAGCCCTTTCGAGTACACGCGGAGCGAATCGAGGGAGCCGCGAAAGCCGCCCGCGGTCAGGCCCTTGCCGAGCAGGCCATACGTGGCGCGGACTTGGCTCGGGTCGACGAGCACGTCGGTCAGGATCGCCTTGGCCGAGGCGTTCACGTAAAGCGTGGCGGTCTCGCCGTCGAACGTCACGGCGACATGCTTCCACTCGTTGGCGGCAAGCGGCGCCTCGGCTTCGAGCACCTTCTCGACGCCATTGACGGCGATCACGAACTTCACGCCTGCGCCGTCGGAGTCGGGCTGCAAGTACATGGAGTTGTTCGCATCGCGGCCAAACTCAAAGATCCGCTGGTTGGCGTCCCCGCTGCCGTCCCACTTGACCCACGCCGCGATCGTGGTGTCGTGCAGGTCGGCAAGCTCCGGGCTCAACTCGACGAACTGGTTGTCGTTCTGGAACTGCAGCACGCCCGTGACGGGTTCCCCCGTGTTCTGCAGCCACGCGGGCGGGGTCGCGCTCACCCAGCCGTAGGTCGTGTTGAACGTGTCCCACACGACGTTGTTGTCGGCCGCGGCAAAATCGTAGCGGGCGAACAGGTTGTTGTACTGCGTCGTCATGAGCGGCGTTTCCTGGGCCGAGGGCTCGCCGTTGTATTGCACGCCCATGTTGGTCACCAGGCCCGTGCCCGCGGCGAGGCCCGACGCCATGACTAGTGCATTGCCGGTCATCTGCGCGTTATCGACGACGCCGTAGCCTTTGATGACCGTGTCGCCAGCGACGACCGTTCCGCTATTGCTGATCGTGGCGTAGTCGAGCAGCAGCGCGTTGCCGCGAATTTGCCCGGCGTTGACGCGGGCATCGCCGCGCACGTGGGCCGCTTCTGAGATCGTGCCGCCGGCGACAACCGCGAAATCCTCGACAATCGCGCTGCCCGTGACCGTTCCGCCCTGCACCAGCGCGTTGCCGCGGACGATGGCGCCGCCGTTGACCGTGCCCCCGGTCACCGTGGCATAGTCGTCGATCCGTGCGTTGCCGCTCACCGATCCACCCGTCACCCAGGCGTTGGAGCCGATGTACACCGTTGCGGGGACCGACACCGTCTTCCAGCCGCCCATGCTGCCATCGGGATTGAGGTGCCGCACGGCATTGCCGCCCGGCGACGGGCGGGCAGTCGGCGTTTCCGAGCGCACTGGCACGGCCCCGGTGAGAGCAACGCGATAGGGGAACCGCTCGAGTTTCTGCAGTCCGCCGATGGCGTGGAACGGATGCGACCAAATGTAGTTGCGGTGGACCGACGGAATGGCCGTGACGGTCAGGTACACGTCGGTTTCATTGGCCGCGAGCTCGAACGTCATCTCGCCGCTCTGCCAGGTCGGGCTGAACCGCTCTTGGACGCTCGCGCCCGAACCGCTGATCGCCACCAGCGTGGCGTAAACGCCGTTGGCCTGGCCCGGATTGACGTACCCATCCAGGTTCACCGTGATCGTGTGCGGCTGCCCGGCGACCCGGCCGACGGGCGTTAGCTTCACGATGTTGGCGCCATATTGCTCGGGCGTGTCCTGCTCGGGAACCTGAAACCAACCGGGGCTCGACGCCACCGGCTCTAAATACGTGCGGAACAATCGCTGCGTTGTATTGTGGGCCGGAATGGCCGGGCTGCCCGTGAGCAGCGCGCCGTCGTGCAGCGTCTTGTAAGTGACGCTGCTGGCCACGTAAGCCGCGTAGACGCTAGCGAACTCGGCGTAGGACGCGAAATTGTTCCGCAACACCTGCCACGGATCCTTGGCGTTGCCCTGCGCGTCGACGTCGCTCCACAAGCCCGCATTGACGAACTGCGGACCGTACTGCGGCAACTCCGTGAGGTAGTTGAGAAACGGATGCGCCTCGTAGCGAAAGTCGGTGGCCAACGAGTAGCGGTGCCGGCGTTGGCCGTAGCGGCCGTTGATCGAGTTGCGCGTCACCGTATCGGAGACGAGAGACGCGCCGTAGTTGGCGTGCGTTTCCCAGAACGGGCCGGAAAAATCGCTGTTGCGAAAGCCGCCCGATTCGTACTGCAGCACGTGCGTGAACTCGTGCGGCGTCACCGTCGTGTTGACGATCGTGCCCCACGGCGTGCCGCTGGTCGTCCCGCCGCCCATGGCCCAGGGCGAAATGTACAGGGCACCAAATTGCTCGGCGTCCGGCCCCGCAAAGGCGCCCCCGCCGGTGGCGACCCAGAGCCCCGTCTCCAGCACGTAGACGTTGACCTTGTAGTTGACCGGCGCCGGCGTTCCTTGGTTGCGGACCGGCGGCGGCGCCATGCCCGACTGCTCGATGATGATGTCCCACGACATCTCCAGCCGGTTGAGATTCTGCTGGATCATCGTCGGATTGACCGCCAGGCCCGACGTGTTGTCGTTCCCCCACTTGATCGCGAAGTGCTCGCTGGTGAGCACGTTGGGGAAGCGGAAAACGGCCAGGTCGGCCACGCGGCCCGATTCGCGGACGAGGTACTCCTCTTCGGGGATGAGCGGCGCCGTGGCGTCGCGAATTTCGATCACGTCGGCCGCGGTCAACGTTTCGCCATACACCCGCGCCTCGTCGAGAAAACCGGCGAAGCCGCGATTCGCACTGCCCGTGCCGTCGTGAAACCGGGTTATGCCGTCAACGCGACCGAACCCAATGGCCGCGGCTCCGCCGATCTGGGCGCCATTGCCCATGCCGAATTGCACGCCGTCGAGGTACGCCTTAAGCGCGCCGGAGGTGAGCGTCGCCGTGGGATCGAGCGTCAGCGTGACGTGATGCCAGCGGCCGGCGCGGATCAGGTTGGTGTTGACGAACGTGCCGCTCGACCAGCCCGCGACGCCGCTGTTCCACGCGCCCACGTACAACAGATTGTTGTAGATGTAGATGCTGACGCCCCGCGTCGAATCGCCCGCTTCGAACAGCACCATTCGCGTCGCGGTGTTCGAGCCTTGGACCACAGGCCGCGTGGTGTCCGCCTTGAACCACAAGCTGATCGACTGCACAGCGGGCGCATCGGCCAGGGCGATCGTGGCGCCGTCTGTATCGCTGAACAGACGCAGGGCGCCGCCGTGCGTGCCGCCTGAAGTGGCCCAAGCCGGGGCGCCGGTGAGGACTCCGTCGTGATCGTTTTGCGAATCCACGAGCACGGTCCCGCTCGTGGAGTCGAACATCCAATTGGCCAGCGGCTCGCCGGCCAGCATCAGCCGCTGCTCCAGCAGCTCCGCCGCCTTCAGCCGACGGCGGCGCACGTGCATCACCATGCCAAGCCCCTTCTGTCCCGTTCCGACCCGACTGTTCCGAACCGGCCCGACGCGAGGATGCGATCCACTCGCCGACGAGCCTCCGCGTGGCAGCATAATTTACTTTGTGCACAAGGTCAATAACTCGGCGGCGGTTCCGGCGGGAAGGGAAGCCCCGCGTCCAGCTCAGGCGTTGACGTCGGCGGCGCGTCGCCGTTCCCGCTTGGCGCCCCCAGCTTTCGATGCGTCTCGTCCGGATCGATCGCTAGCGCCACAACCACCAACGACAACTGCAGGCAGCCGAGGGCGACGTGCGAATTGACGATGCCGAAGGCGGATTCGATCGACGCGGCCTGCTTGGCGCCCATGAGATTCGCAAAGTTCATCATCGACGTGTAGGCCGTGAACTGCGTGGCCGCGACGGACGACCAACACAAGCCCATGAACAGTGCAAACATTGTCACCTGGAGGGCGCCCGCCCACGCCGATTCGGCCATGAAGAGCCCATTGACGACCAGGGCACTGTTCCAATGGTCGCTAAGCAAGGCGTAAGCAAACCAGCACGTACTCATGCCCAGCAGCGACACGATCACGGCTCGCTTGGCGCCAATCGCGGAGGCCACCAGCCCGCCGGCGACGCATCCCGCCAGGCCGAACCCCGAGCCCCAACCCCCTTCGAGCGTGACCCACGCATCCGCCTCCCAGCCCAACGTGTCTTGCACGTAGTGCGGCCAATACACGAAATGCGCGTTCACTGCCACCAAGGACGACAAGGCGAGCACGGCGGCTAGCGCCGTCGATTTCAGACGAAACGCTCGGAACAAGAGTCGAAACACTTGGGCCAGCGAGGAGGGTCGCGCCGCTTGAGTGCGCGAAACGTGCTGCGCCTGCGCCCCCCGGTGCGGCAAAAGCACGTCTCCGGCTCGTTCCCGCAGCAGCAAGGGGAACATCGCGATCGCCGCCAAAAGTCCCACCTGGACGCCGACGGCCGTCGTCAATCCGTAGGTCAGCAGCAGATAACCGAGCACTTTGCCGCCAACGAAGTTGCCCGCAAACGACGAGGCGTACATCAGCCCGTTGGCCGTTCCGCGCTCGGCGGGGGGCAGCAAATCGACGGCCAAAGCGTCGACCGACACGTCCTGAAGCGACGCGCAAATATTCACCAGCAGCACCATGGCCGCCAGCAGTCGCAGATCCGTCGCAAGATTGGGGATCAACAACATCCCCACGAGCGCCGCCGCCATGAGCGACTGCGCCAACAAGATCCACGGCCGACGACGACCCATCGGGGCGTACCCGAATCGATCGATGAACGGGCCCCAGACCCACTTCATCATCCACGGCCAGCTCACCATCGCGATGATGGAGCCGACATCCTGCACCGAGACTTTTTGGTCGTAGAGGTAGTTTTTGAGGGCCGTCCGCACAAATCCATCGGGCATTCCCTGCGAGGCATACAGGACGCAGAGCGTCGTCAGTCGCAGCGGACGGTTCCGGTCGAGCGAAAGGTTCATCATGGCTTCGCTTACGGCGCCTTGGCGGGACGCGGGGATCGGCGGCGACCGATTTTAGAATTCTCCAAAATTGTACACAAAAAAATGTTTCCTCCGAGGCGCGAAGTGAGTAAAACGTAGGTTGACGACTTGTCGACCGGGCCCATCGCCCACGCTGATCGTCGTCTTGCCGTCGCTGTGCGGGACAACTCGAGAGGAGGCGCCGTGAGTGAATCGCGACTTTCTTGCCGTCTCAGGCTCGCTCGAATTGTGATGGTCGTTGGGACCCTGAGCCTGGGGGCCTTGGCGGATGCCTGCCGAGCAGACATTGGCGCCGAGCTCCAACTCGATCTCTCGGGAGGCCAGTTCAACGGCAGCTCGTACGTCCAAATCGAAACCGCGCCCGGTCGTCCCAACGATCTCTTCGTCGCCCGGCAGGACGGCGTCATCATGCGCGTCGATCTCGCCGCCAAGACGCAAAGCACCTTTTTTACGCTGCCTACGGCGGACATCTCCACCGGCCAGTACTGGGGTTTGCTCGGCTTCACGTTTGCTCCCGACTTTTCCACCAGCGGAAACTTCTACGTGCACGTGGCCGACGATCGGAATGTCGACGGACATCATCATCGCATCTACATTCGCCGTTACACGCTGAATGATCCCATGTCAAACTCGCCGACCGCGACCGGGCCAGCGACGAATATCCTCCGCTGGGGTCAACCGCTGCCGGACCATAGCGGCGGGTGGATCGGATTCCAACCTGGCGATCCCAACACATTGTGGATCACCAGCGGCGACGGCGGCAACAACGACGGAAACCGCGACACGTTGCGCACCGGGCAAGACCCGACAGATTTGCTCAGCGGCATTCTGCGGATCGACGTGTCGGGGAGCGGCGCCGGGGAGTTTGGCAATTATGCGATCCCCGCCAACAACCCGTTCGCCGACGGCGTTGATGGCGCCCCCGAAATCTGGTCGTACGGCCTTCGCAGCCCGTGGGGCGGTAGCTTCGATCGCCTGACCGGCGACTTCATGTTCGGCGACGTTGGCGCGTTCAAGGACACCAGCGAGCCCATCTGGACCTCTGGAAACGAGGAAGTCAACTTTGAACGCGCCGGCAGCCCCGGCGGTCGCAACTATGGGTGGCGCGTCATGGAGGGGACCTTCTTCGCCCCGCCCTCCGGACAAGAGCCGGGCGACCTGCCGCCCAACGATCCAAGCTTCACGCCGCCTCTTTACGAATATCTCTACGGCGGCGGCTACGGCTCGGGCGGCGCACCCGAGTTTCAAGGACGATCGGTCACCGGCGGCTACGTCTATCGCGGTCCGGCGAGCGAACTCTATGGCAAGTACATCTTCGGCGATTGGTCGAGCCACCAAGTCTGGGCGCTGGAAATCGACCGTGACGCCAACGGCGGCTTGGGCGGAGTCGTGCCCGGATCGCTCGTAAATTTGTCGACGGCCTTCAGCCGGCAAACAGCAGGCGGCACGTCGGCGACCGAGGGCGTCACGGCATTCGGCCAAGACGCCGCCGGCAACCTTTACTTCGTCGAGCTTGGCGGCGAGCTGTACAAGGTCGTCGGCGACATTGTGGGCGATTTCGACGACGACGGCGACGTCGACGGAGCGGACCTGGACGTTTGGCAAGCGGCGTTCGAAGCGTCCGCCAACTGGGCTGATGCCGACGGCGACAACGACTCGGACGGCGCCGACTTTCTCATCTGGCAACAGCAATTGGGCATCGGCGTCCTGGCAAGTCCGCAAGCCTTGCCGGCGCCGGAACCCGCCGCGGCAGTCCTCTTTACGGGCATGTCCTTGGCCCTCTCTCTGAAGCGAAAGCGGGCGTAGGCCGATAGGCCGTTGGCAACATCGGCCGCTGCTTGGGCGTTAGGATTCCTGCGATCGATGCGTCGACGATTCCGGCTGAGGCGTTGCGTCGAGAAACACGTCGATCTGCTGCCCCACATAGACCGCCCGCGGCGCGGACTCGATCGCGTAGATCACTTGCAGCACGCGGGTGTCGATCCGCTCGTTGCCGGCGCCGGTGAGCGACTGCTTGGGCTCGGTGAACGGCTCGACGCGCACGAATTTGAGCGACAAGGGCGTCGCCGCGTCGCCGCGAACAAACCCGCGCCCTGGCATGCCCGGCGCGAACCGCGGCAGGTCGTGCTCGTCCACGTCCACGCGCACGTGCAAAGCGTCCACGTCGCCCAGCACCGCTAGCGGCTTGCCCGGCGGCGTGCCCACGTACTCGCCTAGCCGCACGTCCACTTTCAGCACCGTGCCGCGAATCGGCGACCGGACCACCAGCCGATCCAGTTCGACCCGCGCTTGCTCGACCAGTTGTCGGGAGCGCTCCACCTGCGATCGCGCGACGGCCAGATCAGCGTCCCACGCGCCGGCCCGCAGCCGGGCGTCCTCGGCTTCGGCCTGCGTGAGTTCGGCCTGCGTGGCGCTGTACGCTTGCTCGCGCTCGACGAGCTCCTGTTCGGTAATCGCGCCGTCCGCGACTAGCTGCCGGGCGCGACGGAGTTGATCCTCGCGTAATGCCAGGTCAGCCTGATAGCGCTCGACGCGCGCGGCGCTGGGGGGCAAGTCTTCCGCCCGCGGCATTTGCTCCCAACGTCGCAGCGCGGCCAGCGCCTCGGCGAGTCGGGCTTCCTGAACCGCCAGGTCGGATCGCCGCTGCCGGTCGTCGAGCCGGAACAGCACGTCGCCGGCCGCGACCTCGTCGCCGACGCGCGCCGGCACGTCGACGACAGTTCCCGGGACCACCGCGGCGACTTCGATGTTCTCCGAACGCGGCTCGACCAATCCGACGCCGGCCACAACGTCGGCGAACGGCGACCGCGGCGGCACGACCGGCGGCTCGATTTGCGGAGTGGACTGTGACGTGCGGGCGACGTGCCAATAGGTGGAGGCCAGCGCCGCCGCCGCCAGCGTGGGCAAGAACAAACCCCGCAGTCCCGCGATGCGCAACTTACGAGCGGGACGGGGCAGGGCAGCGGGGGCGAGGGACGCGGCCGACGCGGCCATGGTCGAAGGAGTGGACATGGGTGCAACTCGGTTAAGCGACTTCAGAGCGTTCGATGCCATTGGCGGACACGCTGACGACTCGGCCGTCGGCCATCTCGATCGTGCGGTCGCCGTACTCCAACACGCGAGAGTCGTGCGTGACGACGATGACCGATCGGCCCGGCTGGACGGCGACTTGCCGGAGCAGTTCCATGACGGTGCGACCCGAGTGGGCGTCGAGCGCCGCGGTGGGCTCGTCGCACACCAGCAGCCGCGGCCCGTGGACCAGCGCTCGGGCGATGGCCACTCGCTGCTGCTGACCGCCGGAAAGCTGGGAGGGCAGGGCGTGCACCTTGTCCGCCATCCCGACGTCCGCGAGCACGTCGTGGGCCGCACGGACCGCGGCGGCGCGCGGCCGGCGCTGAATCATCAGCGGGACCGCCACATTCTCGGCGGCTGTGAGCGCCGGCAGCAGGTTGTACTGCTGAAAGACGAATCCCACGTGTGCGGCGCGAAAGTTCACGAGTCTTCGCCCGCGCAGGGCCGATTGCTGGACGCCGAACAGCTCGACCTCGCCGTCGGTGGGATCGAGCAGCCCCGCGATGATCGAGATCAACGTCGTCTTGCCGCACCCGCTGGGGCCCACCAGCAGCGTCAGCTCGCTGGTCAACACGTCGACGTCGACGTCGTGCAGCACGCGCAGCCGCGTCTCGCCGTCGCCGAAATCTTTGACGACGCCGCGGCAACGGACGCCCACGTCGGTCGCGTCGCCGGCGGCCGGACGGTCCAAGGCGGAGCGTTCCAGTAAAGTGGTAGCGGCAGCGTACATGGTTTGTTTCGACGCCCGCGGGCGTTTCATCCGCGGAACACGACCGCTGGTTCCAACACGAGGACTTTGCGCAGGCTCATGACGCTGGCAAGGAACACGATGACCACGACCGTCGCCGCCGTCCCCACGGCGATCTCCGGCAGCAGGTGCAGGCCGCGCAGGTTGGGATTCAGGTCGGCCGTCAGCTCGAAGAACGCCGCCGTCATGCCAATGCCCAGGCAGTAGCCGATCACGCCGACGACCGCAGCCTGCAGCAGCACCATGCCGACCAGCCGCAGGTTCGTGAGGCCCATCGCCTTGAGGGCGCCGAATTGCTTCAGGTTCTCAAGCGTGAACAAATAGAACGTCTGTCCCGCGATCGCGGCGCCCACGAGGAATCCCAGCGCGATCGTGATGCCGAAATTGACCGGGATGCCCGTGTTCCGCAGGTAATAGCCGATCACGGTCCAGAAGAACTCGTCGTTGTCGTGGGCTTCCAGTTCGGTCTGCTGTTCGATGGCTTCAAGCACGGCGCGTTCGTCGTGCCCCGCGGCCACGCGACCCACGACGAACGACAACTGCCGCCGCTGCGGCGGCACGTAGTCCATCGCCAACGAGTACCGCGTGAAGATGACGGGAAACGTAAAGAACGGCGACGACACGTCGCAGATGCCCACGACGACCGCCCGGCGATCGTTCATTTCCAGTTCGCGGCCCAGACGGATTGGCTCGTCGGGCCAGAGGAGGTGATAGCCAATCTCGTCAATGAAGATCGCGTCGGGACGACGTAAGTCGGCGAGGCTGCCCTGGAGGATTTTGACAGGGGCGCCGATAAGCGATTGATCGTCCAGGCCGATCAGAATCGACTGCCAGAAATGTCCGGTTTCGGTGCGCGCCCGAGCTTGCCCCTTGAACAACGGCGCCGCCCAGTCGACGCCCGCCACGCCCCGCACTCGATACAGGTCGCTGGCGGAAAGCGGCTTGATGTCGTCGGCGTTTTGCGTGTAGGGGTCCATCACCCAAAAGTCCGGCTCGCGAACGTCGACTACCTGGCTCGCCGTGCGGCTGATGATGCCGACGAAGATCGACGTCTGCTGCGAGATCAACAACACGCCGAACGCCACGCCGAAGACCGTGCCCAGGTACTTCGCGCGATCGCCGGTCAACATTTTCCAGGCCACCCAGCGCATGACCGTGAGCTCCTTCAGCCGTGTTGGGCCGCCGCGGGTCGGGGCGGGACGTCTTCGGCGCTCGGTTTCACGGGCGCGCCTTGGCCAATCGCCGCCAGGCTGAATCTCGTGATGTGATCGGTCAGATCGTCGAGCGTGAGCGCGTCAAATCCGCCGGGACCCATCAGCAGCCGAATCACCGGCTGATTGATGTGATAGAACAGCACTTGCCCGATGATGCTGAACCCGATCATCCAGGTCTGGCGATTCCAGTCGGCGCCGGGCAGCAGCTCGCGCAGGATTTCCGCGAGCGCCTCGGCCATCGGCCGGATGTAGTCCTCGACAATCTCCCGGCAGGCGTCGGTCGGTCGCCCCATCTCGCGGAGCATCATCTCCAGATGCCACGGCGGCCGCGACGAGTCGAGCTTCGACTCGAGCATGCCGCGAATGAACGCCCGCAACTTGTCCGCCGGCGCGAAATCCGCCGGCCACTCGGGCGCGGCCAGATCATCGACCCGGCACGACTGCGCGTGCCGCAGACACGCAACGTACAACCCGCGCTTGTCGCCAAAGTGGTAATTGACCGCGGCCACGTTCGCCCCGGCGCGCTGGCAGATTTCCCGCACGCCAACGGCTTCGTACCCGCGCTCGCCGAACGCCTCGCCGGCGATCTCGATCAACCGCGATTTCACATCGTCCGCCATGGCTCACTCCGCGTCCCCCTGGCCGAGGAAAACAGTCGTTTCAAACATCCGCTTCAAGTCTACGGAAAGCATCGGCAGTAATCAAGCGCTTGTTTGATTTTTTTCTGGGAATATGGCGAAGACGGTTCCGGCAACGGCACTAAGGTCAATGGCAACAAGGGGTTATAAAAAATCACTTGTCCAACGTCAATGGCAGAAACCGCTAATTCGTCGAGCCCGGAGGGCTCGCAGCGGGTAGCCGGCGGTCGCGCTGCGCGACCTCCGGACGACGTGGGCTAAAAGAACCGCCGACCCCAACGGGCTCGCAGCCATGTCGGGTGCATCCGCCAGGGGTCGCATGACGTAAGAGTACCGATCGTCCTAGGGGCAATCGCGGCCGGGGCCATGTGTAGCAGGCACACTCCGTGTGCCGCAGCCTGAACCAGCGTGCGGCTGCGTTTCTCACACGTCAGTCAGCGGACACACTCCGCGTGCCGTAGCCTGAAGCGCCTCCGCTCGCTTTCGAGTTGGGCGTGCGGGGCGAGCCGTGCGGCGTCGAGCGAGTCGCCAAACTCCTGAAAATCCAGGGTTTGACGGCCATTCAGCCCAAGTCGTTCGTTCCCAAGACGACGCGGAGTCGCCA
>JBIOVA010000276.1:0-2234 GCA_044867485.1 Lacipirellulaceae bacterium
TCAATCGCGTCGAAGTCGTCTGCCCCGGTGGAATCAGTAGTTGCTCGGAGCAAACTCGCCAGCGATGTGCCCTCGCCTACAAATTGCTGGGAGAAGCCCCCCTGTGCTTCCCGACCTGCGATTGCACGCCCGGCGATGACGCAAGCGATCCGTGGAGCGGCGAACAAGCAGGCCTGATGAGTCTGGCGATGCAATAGCCAGCGGTGGAGCATAACGCCAACGCCGACGGGCCAATGCCCTTGACTCCTTGGCCGCGCGTCGCCTCCGCCGCACGACACTGCAGGCTCTGCCGCCTCGCGTTTTATCGCCGCGCTCATTTTTGGCGACATAATTCCCCCGTTTGGGGGATCTGACGAAGCAGGGACTGCCTCCCGCGAGCGTCGCGCTTTGGCCGCGGTTCGTCGCATCGGCCGAGTTGGCATCGTTGTACTGCGCGGACTCGGCGTCTGCAGGCGCCCACAGTTCGGGTTGTGGTGCAACGCCAGAGTCGATGGGAACGCCTGTATACTACACCAAGTCGGCGTGGAAATCAAGCGGCGAATTTGGCCGCGCGCGGAGCCGGAGCGTTTTGCGTCTTGAGCTGCGCCCCCTTGCTCTCCCCAACTTTATTTCAGCTGCGTCCCACGCCTGTTCGGCTCCAGACTTGCGGTGTGGAGTTTGCGAGTCGTTTTGGCGTCACGGATGACGGCGAGGAGTGGCAGGTGCCACGGGGCTCGGAGCGCCGGCGGCGGAGGGCGCGCAGCACGACGCGGGCCGGCGCCGATGATCCGCAGCGGGCCTAGGCGCCTTGCGGCTTCAGTTTTTGGAGATGGGCCAGCAGTTCTTCGTCGTCGGCCCAGCCTTGCAGATTGAGACAGACCATCTCGAAAGTCCGCAGCGTCGGCTTGCCGCCGGTCCAGAGGGCCAACAGCAGGCAGGCGATGATCGCGCAGTAGGTCTGAATCTCGATGCCGACGCGGGCCGTGCTGAGCAAGTGCCGGCAGCCCAAGACGTGCTTGAAGAAGCGGAAGAACAACTCGATCGTCCAGCGTTGCCGATAGATCTCGGCGACGATCTCCGCGGGAACGTCGAGCAGATTCGTGGCGATCCGCAGCACGCCGTCGGAGGGCGGCCCCGTCTTGCCGCCGGGCCGCTTGCCGCGCGGCTTGGAAGGAGTGACGGCAACTTGCACCAGCCGCACGACGTGGTCGGGGCGTTTCGAGCGGGCGCTGCCCGCGCCGAGCGCGACCAGTTTGTCGCTCAGCACGTCGGCGGCCACCGCCGCGGGCGACAAGGGCCGCGTTTCGAGCACGTCGTAGCGGCTATTGTCGCGGACCCGGCAGACGTAGCTGCTGCCCACGGCGTGGATCTCGTTGAAGAGCGTGAACTGCGCATACCAGCGGTCCATTACGTAGCAGTGATCGGCCGCGAGGCGGGAGCGCAGCACGAACTTCTCATCGGTCTGGCCGCTGTTCAGCCCGCCGGTGACGTCGATGCGGGTCGGCACGCCGCGGTCGACGTCGAAGTGCGTGTGCAGCCGCCAAGCCGAGCGCGAGTCCCCCTGCCTCGTCTTCAGGTAGGCGGCCTCGGCGATGGTCGCCAGCGTCTGCACGACGCTGCCGTCGACGGCCGTCAGCGCATGCTCGAGATGCGCGCCCGCGACGCTTCTTCTGGGCCGGACCTCCGCGGCCAATTCTCCAATGATCGCGCGGAGCCGCTCGGGGTCGAACACGTCGGTCGCTTCGGAGAGCGAGCCCAGCGAGGCCCGGCCGCAACGGAGCTTCCGCTGCACGTTCTTCAGCTCGCTCGCCTGCTGCAGCGCCCGTAACGAGCGGACGCACGGATTGAACAGAAACAGCAGCACCAGCGCACAGTACTGGTCCATGAAAAGTTGGCGATTGCCGGCCTTGTCGCGCTGGCAGCCGACCGCATGCAGCCGCGCGAACAGCGGCCACAGCCGCTTGAAATATTTCAAGCCCTGAACGTCTTCCTCCCGAAGCGGAGCGTCTTCGTCGCGCGGTTGACGAGCCATCCTTCCAACATCCGCGACCACAGACGCCAGCGCAAGTCAAAATAGGCAAGCGCAAAAGCCGTGCCGAACAGCCGTGGTTCTGCCCCCTTTATTCCTCGCACCCATAGCGGGACGAAACCATGGCACGCGACAAGGCTGGAAATCCAAACGCCGCTTCGCAAAATCCGAAGCATTAGTTGCCCTAATCTAGTCGGCCACCGGTTTGTCGGCGATTGGCGGCAGG
>JBIOVA010000277.1:0-13921 GCA_044867485.1 Lacipirellulaceae bacterium
CTTGTCCAGCAGTGGGCGCCGGGCGCCCGATTCGCACTGCTGGACAAGCCAGCAGTGGCACCCGCTTGCCGCGCTTGATTGGCGCGTTCGACGCACTGTGCAACAGCTCCTTGAAATTGCAGCGCCGTTTTTCCCGACATTGGAAACGCTGGGCGCCTTTGCGCCCGTTGCCGCGGCCGACCTGTCGGAAGACTATCAAACGCTGCTGGCGCACGACGACCACATGACGGTGACCGTCGAGGCGTTTCACGACTGCCGCGTCGATGTGCGGGTGCTTGCTGAACGTCGCGACGACGGGTCGTACAGCCGCACCAGTCTGCTGACGTGCCAGGCGACGGGGAAGGTCGTGCAGTTCGGGATCATGCGGATTGACCTCCATGGACTCTCGGCCGTGGTGCGCCAGGAGATCGAAGGGCGCGGCATCCCGCTGGGCCGCGTGCTCATTCGCCACAACGTCCTGCGGCATGTAGAATTGCAGCAATTGTGGCGGGTGAATCCGGGGCCCATGTTGCAGGATCATCTGCAGTTGCCCGGCCCCGGACCCATCTTTGGGCGGTCGGCGCGCATCGTCGTGGAAGGTCGGCCCGCCGTAGAATTGTTGGAGATACCGCGAACCTAAGACGTGCAGTCCAGGGTTGGCTGGGAGCGCTCCGCTACGGCGGACCTTCGCGTCGCGGCTAACGTTTGTGCGTGGGGACCCCTGAATTTCGAGTCTTGAGTTGTTTGGATGACAATGAAACCGATCGACAACGAATACGACTGCCTCGTCATGGGCGGCGGTCCGGCGGGTTCCACGGTCGCGACGCTGGTGGCGGAGGCGGGGTTCCGCACGCTCTTGGTCGAACGCGACCGCTTTCCTCGCCGCCACGTGGGTGAGTCGCTCATGCCCGACAGCTACTTTGTCTTCGAGCGGCTGGGCATGCTCGAGAAGCTGAAGGCGAGCGGCTACGCCAAAAAAGTGGGCGTGCAGTTCGTCAATCACAAGGGGCGTGAGTCGGCGCCGTTTTTGTTCCGTTGGAACGATCCGCGCGAGTGCAGCGAAACGTGGCACGTGCCGCGGCCCGAATTCGACCAGGTGTTGTTCGACAACGCGGCGGAGCACGGCGCCGACTGTCGGCAGGGCGTGCGCGTGCTCGATGTGTTGATGGACGGCGACCGGGCCGTGGGGGTGCGATTGCAGACGGCGGATGACGACGCCGAAAGCGAGACGCGCGACGTGCGCGCCAGGGTCGTGGTCGACGCCACGGGACAGCAGGCGATCCTTTCGTCGAAGCTCGGGCTGCGGCGCGTGAATCCCGCGCTCAAGAAGGCGGCGATCTGGGCCCATTTCCGCGGCGCCCATCGCGACACGTCCGATGGCGGCGTGTACACGATCGTGCTCCACACCAACCAACGCAAGAGTTGGTTCTGGTACATCCCGCAGGCCGATGACGTGGTGAGCATCGGCGTCGTCGGCGATCAGGAGTACTTGTTCAAGGGCCGCGGTACTCCGGCGGAGGTGTTTTGGGAAGAGGTCGGCAAATGCACCGCCGTCGAGTGGCGGATGGAGGGGGCGGAGCCGGTCGACGAGCTCGTCGTCGCCAAGGAATTCTCGTACCTCACCGACCGCTCGGCCGGCGACGGCTGGACGCTGGCCGGGGATGCGTGGGGCTTTATCGACCCGGTGTACTCCTCAGGCGTGTTCTTCGCGCTCAAATCGGGTCAGGTGGCGGCGGATTGCGTCATCGAGGCGCTGCGGAGCGGCGACACGTCCGCGGCCGCGCTCGGCAAGTGGGTCGAGCCGTTCAATCGGCAGACGAACTTCATCCGCAAGTTGGTCCAGGCGTTCTACTCCGGCGGCTTCCGCGTGGGGATGTTCATCAAGGAGTTTCCGCATCATCGCGGGGAGCTGACGGATCTGCTCATCGGCCGCGTCTTCGACGGGAAGTGCGGCAAGATTTTCGACGACTTGATCCCCTTCCTCGAACGCATGGACCGCGAGCTGCCGCCGGACGATCCCAACGCCGAGCCCGAAGACGCGAGCATTCCGGCGATTGCGTGAAGGGAAGGCTGTAGGCCATAGGCTGTAGGCTGTAGATCGGAGCAGCTGAGCCGTTCGCCCGTGCGGATCGATTCTCGCACTGAAATCCACGACTCACCAACCCTACGGCCTACGGCCTACAGCCTTCCGCCCATGCGCATCGCCTATCTCGCCGCCGGCGCCGGGGGGATGTATTGCGGCAGTTGTTTGCATGACAACACGCTCGCCGCGGCGCTGCTCAAGCTGGGCGAGGATGTGGTGCTCGCCCCCATCTACACGCCCATTCGCACGGACGAGGAGGATGTCAGCGAGCCGCGTGTGTTCTTCGGCGGCATCAACGCCTATCTCCAGGAAAAGATTCCGCTGTTTCGCTATACGCCGCGGTGGCTCGACGGGTGGCTCGACCACCCTGCCCTTTTGCGGCTGGTCGCGGGACGTGGGGTGAGCGTCGATCCGGCGAAGCTCGGCGGCATGACGGTTTCGATGCTCCGCGGCGAGGCGGGCAATCAACGCAAGGAGCTCGACAAGCTCGTCGACTGGCTCCTGGGGGAAGTGCGCCCCGACGTGGTTCACCTCTCCAATGCGATGATGCTCGGCCTGGCACGAAAAGTCGCCGAGCGCTGCGGCCCGCCGGTGGTGTGCTCGCTGTCGGGCGAGGATATTTTTCTGGAGAAGCTCGTGGCGCCGCACTACGAGCAGGCCCGCCAACTGCTCCGCGAGCGCGCCCGAGACGTCGACGCCTTCGTGGCCCTCAATCGGTACTACGCGGACTACATGGCGGAGTACCTCGACGCGCCGCGGGAACGCGTGCATGTGATCCCGCATGGCTTGGACCTCGACGGTCACGGCTTTCGCGCGGCCCGGGGCGCCGACGAGCCGCGGCGCGTGGGCTACCTGGCGCGGGTGTGTCCCGACAAGGGATTGCACCTGCTCGTCGAGGCGTGCGAACTCTTGGCCCAGCGCGGCGACGTGCCGCCATTCGAGCTGCACGCGGCGGGCTACCTGTCGCCGAGCGATCGGCCGTATCTCGACGACCTCCGTAAGCGAATCGCCGCCGGTCCCTTGCGCGATGCGTTCGTCTATCGGGGCGAGCTGACGCGGCAGGAGAAAATCGCGTTCCTGCAGTCGCTTGACGTCTTCGCGACGCCGACGGTCTATCCCGAAAGCAAAGGGCTGCCGATTTACGAGGCCTGGGCGAACGGCGTGCCGGCGGTGGTTCCCAATCACGGGACCTACCCCGAGTTGTTGGCCGCGACCGGCGGCGGTCTCTTGCATGCTCCGCAAAACGCTCGCGACGCGGCGGATCGGATGGCCGAGTTGCTGCTCGACCCTGCGCGGGCGGAGGCGATGGGGCGGTCGGCTCGCGACGCGGTCTCCAGCCGTTTTCATGCCCGGGCGATGGCCGAGGCGACGCTCGAACTGTACCGCCAATTGATCGGTTCGCCGCGGTCTGCCGGAAGCGTGGTCATTTGACGGTGGCGCGGGCATGCAGTGCATTGGACGCCTCGCTGCGGGGCGCGACGATTGTCGCAGATCGAACTCCCAGCATGGGACGAGACATGCTAGAATTGCTTTTTCGTCAACGCCCGCGCGTCAAGGCGCCCGACGCCAGCCCGGCTTTCGCGTTGCCATGCCGCACAATCATCGCTCTTCGAGCTTGACGCCCCTGACGCCGCCGCCAGCGAGTTCCGAGCCGCGGCCCTTCGATTTCCAGGCCTGGTTAGACGCATGGCAGGATGAGATCGTCTTCTTTCGGGTTGACGCGGCGAATCGCCTCGATTTTGTGAGTTCGTCGGTGCAGGCCATTCTCGGGTACGAACCTGAGGAGATGTGCGGTCGCGACTACCGCGAATACTTCGACCTGGGACATCCGCTGTGCGAGCAGCTTCGCGAGTTGTCCGCGCGCATGCTGGCGCACGACTCCCCCGAATCGAAGCGCTGCGTCGCCCAGCGGCGCGACGGGCAGTATGTGTTTTTCTTGCTTCGGGAACGGGACATTTTTGATAGCCGCGGGGCCTACGCCGGGCGCGAGGCGATGGCTCAGGAAGTCACGCGCCGCGTCGAGGCCGAGCTCTGGCTGCGGCAGAGCGAACGGAAATACCGCCGCCTGGTCGAGCAGTTCCGCGGCGACTACATCATTTACACGCGCGACAACCGCGGCCTGATCACCTATGTGAGCCCGTCGATCGAGGCGCTGCTCGGCTACCCGCGGGACGAAGTCGTGGGCCGGAACTGGCGCGACGTCCTGGGACCGGTCGAGCAGTCGCGGCCGCCGCATGTTCGCGTTCGGCACGGCGTGGGCGGCGGCAACGAACTCCGCGAGATGGTCGTCAAGATCGCCCGACGCGACGGCGCGATGCGGGTGCTCGAAATCCAGGAATGGTCCATCTTTGGCGTCGACGGCCGCTGCCTGGCCATGGAAGGGATCGCCAAAGACGTGACCGACGCCAGCGAGGCCCACGCCGAGGTGCGCCGGCTCAACGACGATTTGGAGCGCCGCGTGGCGCTTCGAACCGACGAGTTATTGCGGATGAACGAGGATTTGCGCGCCAGCGAAGCGCGGTATCGCGACGTTGTCGAGACGCAGGCCGAGTTCATCGTCCGCTGGCTGCCTGACGGCACGCGCACGTTCGTCAACGAAGCCTACTGCCGATTCAAGGGCCAAACGGCCAAGGAACTCCTGGGGACGAGCGGGCTGGCGACGATGGACAGCGAGGATTTGGCGAGATCCGTCGAGTTTCTGGCAACGCTGACGCCCGAGAACCCGTCCGGATCGAGCGAAGCTCGGCTGCGAAGCGCTCATGGCCAGTGGCGGTGGACGGAGTGGACGACGCGCGCGTACTTCGACTCGACGGGCAAGGCGGTCGCGTACCAGTCGGTCGGCCGCGACTTGACGGACTTGAAGGAATCGGCGGACCTGCTCCGCCAGAAGGAAGCCCATCTGGCCCATATGTCGCGGCTGGCGACGATGGGCGAGATGGTCGCGGGCATTGCCCACGAACTCAGCCAGCCGCTCCACGCCGCGAAAACGTTCGCCGAAGCGGCGCGACGGCATCTCGAATCAGGGCGATCGACCGCCCCAGCCAGCGCCATCGAGTGCAGCCGCGAAATTTCCGAGGCCGTCGCCCGCACGGTCGAAATCATCCGACGGCTGCGCGATTTTACTAAGTCGAAGCCGGTGACGCTCGAACGGCTCGACTTGAATGAAGTGGTCACCGGCGCCATCGACATGATGGCCTACGAAATTCGCAGCGTCGGGGCTGCGGTCCAACGGAGCTTGGACCCCGGCCTCCTGCCGGTCGAAGGCGATCGCATCCAGTTGGAGCAGGTTTGCGTCAATTTGCTCAAGAATGCCTGCGAAGCGCTCGACGCCGCTCCGCTGGACCAGCGCTGGTTGCACGTCAGCACGTTCCTGCGAGAACGCCACGCCTGGCTGGCGATCAAGGATTCCGGCGCGGGACTGGCCGGCGCCGACGAGTCCCGGCTCTTCGAGGCGTTCTACTCCACCAAGCCCGATGGCATGGGCATGGGCCTGTCGCTATGCAAGAGCATCGCGGAGGCGCATCATATGAAGATTGGGTTCGCCGCGAACGACGACCAGCGCGGAATGACGTTTCACATCGCCCTGCCCGCGATGGCGACTCCCGAACTGTGAAAGATCAGCCGGTCATTTTCGTTGTTGACGACGACGATCAGGCGCGCAAGGCCGTGATGGTGCTCGTCGGCGCCATGGGCGTCGAGACCCGCGGGTATCCCTCCGCCGAGGAGTTTCTCGCCAACTACGACGGTCGGCGTCCCGCATGCCTCGTGACCGACGTGCGCATGCTGGGCATGAGCGGCTTGGAGCTCCAAGAGGAACTCCTGCGCCGCGGGGCGTCGATTCCGGTGATTGTGCTCACGGCGTTTGCCACGACGCCGGCGGCCGTACGCGCCATGAAGAACGGCGCTGTGACGATGCTGGAAAAACCGTGCCGAGACGATGAGCTGTGGGAGGCGGTGCGCGACGGGCTGGCGGCCGACCGGCGCGCCATCGCTGAAGGCCAGTCGCTGGAGGAGATTCGTCGCCGGTTGACGACGCTCTCCGCCAAGGAGCATGAAGTGCTGACGTACATCACCGCGGGGGACGCCAACAAAGTGGTTGCTCGCAAAATGGGCGTCAGCGTTCGCACCGTGGAAATCCACCGCCGGGGGGTCTTTCAGAAAATGGGGGCGGACTCGCTGGCCGAATTGGTCCGCATGGTGGTCGGCGTGGAGAAGCAGCTCTAGCGAAACTGGGACGGCTGGATTGCCCAATCCGCTGCATATCTGCGGGTGACCGCAAGGTCGATTCGGGTTTTGCGGATTCTATGCGCCCCCGCCCCGCCTAGTATTCCTTACGTGGCCGACTTTCGCCCGCATCGTTCAAGGGCGGGTCGACCTGCTCCGGAACATCGAGAACGAGGGGGCCGCGTCGCCATGGTCGCAATTCCTGCAGATCTGAAGAACGGTGCGGCAAGACAGATCATGACTCAGAATTTGACAGAGAAGGAACCGATCGTCTTCGCCGTTGACGACGATCCCCAGGCGTCCCGCGCGACCGCGGAATTAGTGCGTTCCTTTGGACATCAGGTCCGCACATTCGACTCCCCGCGAGATTTCTTGGAGGAGTTGGACCGGGTGGACCCCGACCAGGTAGGCTGCGCCGTTCTCGATCTGCGCATGCCGGGCATGGACGGCTTGGAGTTGCATCAGCGGATTGTCGAGCGCAATCTTCCGATCCCGGCAATCATCGTCACCGGCTACGCCGATACGTCGCTCACCGTCCGCGCCCTGCGGAGCGGCGTCCTGGCGGTGCTGGACAAGCCCAGCCGCGACAACGAGTTGTGGAGCTTTATTCAGGAGGGCCTGTCGAAGAGTGATGACGAGCAACGTCGGCGTCGCTACCAGCGCTCGCTGGAAGAGCGGTTCCGCCGCCTCTCGCCGCAGGATCGGCAGGTGCTGCAGTTGATTCTCGAAGGCTGTAAGAACCGCACAATGGCCAAGCGGCTCGACGTGAGCCTGCGAACCGTCGAAAACCGCCGCCGCCGCGTGTTTGACGTGATGCAGGCCGAATCCGTGGCCGAGTTGACGCGGATGGTCATCGAGTACGAGCACCATCTCCTCCCGGCGCCATCCGGCGGCGAGGCCTGGCTGGCCCTGCCGTTTGAGCGCGTCGCGTAGCGGGCCGTCAGGGACCGGATCGCGGCGAGGTGCGTTTTGTCACGCTGAGGTCGGCCGAGGCGTCCGGCCGTAAGTCTGCAATCCGGACCCCTCGGTGGACCTCGGGGTGACCAAGCGGACCCACTTCCCCTGGAAGTGGCGGGTTGCGTGTGCGACGGGAATCAGTAGAATGCAGGGCTCGGCGGCCCAGTGACGGGCTGTTGGTCCCCGCGAGTTCCTGCCCGAACGCCTATGATTCCCGAACGCAAAACCACTGTTCGTCGCGTCAACAAGAAGGACCCGATCTGCGTCGACGGCATCCGCCCCCGGCCGATGTTCATCGACTACAAGGACCTCGACTTGTTGAGCAAGCTGACCAACCGCCACGGGCGGATCGTGAGCCGGCGCAAGACCGGCTGCCACGCGGCCAGCCAGCACGCCGTGTCGAAGGCGATCAAGCGGGCCCGCTTCATGGCCCTGATGCCGTACATCGGCGGCTAATCTGTCGATATGGCCGAGCCATTCCGGACGACGCGCATGGTGGAATTCCATGACACGGACATGGCGGGGATCATGCATTTCGCGTCGTTCTTCGTGTACATGGAATCGGCCGAGCACGAATTGCTCCGCTCGCTGGGGCTGAGCGTTCACATGGTCGCCGACGGCGAGCGGATCAGCTTTCCGCGGGTGAGCGCCTCCTGCGACTACAAGGCGCCGGCGCACTGCGAAGAAATGCTCGACGTGGCGATCACCGTCGCGCGCATCGGCGCGAAAAGCGTCACGTATGATTTCCAGTTCTCGCACGGCGGCCGCGAAGTGGCCGTAGGCAGCATGACCAGCGTGTGCTGCCGAATCGCCCCGGGAGAACTGCCCGTCTCGCGCGCGATTCCGGCCGACATGGCCGCGAAGCTCAGAGCGTACGCCGCGTAGTGAGGCCGAGGCGATGCCCGCGCTGGCGGCCCGATCGCTGAGCAAGTCCTATCCCATATCCAGCGGCGGTGCGCTCCAGGTGCTCGTCGACGCGTCGCTGGAGTTGGACCGCGGCGAGAATGTCGCCATTCTCGGCCCCAGCGGATCCGGTAAGAGCACGCTCCTGTCGATCCTCGGCACGCTGGAACGACCCACCAGCGGGTCGCTCGAACTGTCGGGCGTGGCGCCCTTCGACCTCGACGAAGCGGGACTCGCCGCGTTCCGCAGTCGACAGATCGGGTTTGTGTTTCAGGAGCATCACCTGCTGCCGCAATGCACGGTGCTGGAGAATGTGCTCGTGCCGCTGTTGGCCGACGGGGCGGCGGGCTCCGAGGACGTGCGCCGCGCTCAGCAGCTCATCGAGCGCGTCGGCCTGGCTGCGCGGGCCAACCACCGGCCCGCGGAACTGTCCGGCGGCGAACGCCAACGGGCGGCGCTGGCCCGGGCGCTGGTCCGCAACCCCACGCTGCTGCTGGCCGACGAGCCGACGGGCAACCTCGACCGCTCGACCGCAGCCGCGATTGTCGCGTTGCTCCTGGACGTGCAGCGCGAGCACGACGCGATTCTTGTCGCCGTGACGCACAGCCCCGCTCTGGCCGAGAGCATGCAACGGCGCTACGAACTTGACGGCGGCCGCCTCGTTGCGGCCCGTTGTTGAGCCTCAGATTTTTCACTTCACGGGCGCCACTGCTGGCTTGCCCAGCAGTGGGCGCCGGGCGCCAGCTTCGCACTGCTGGACGAGCCAGCAGTGGCACCCTGCGCCGCGCTGGCCGAGAGAATGCAGCAGCGGTACGAAATCGACGGTGGCCGTCTTGTAGCTACGCGCTAGCGGCGACGCTGACGGCGTGCTACGGCCAGGAGCGCGGCGCAGACCGACGTCAGCGCAGCCGTTCCCGGTTCCGGGACAGCGGACGCCGAAGTCGTCGCTGGCGGCGTTGAAGTCATGCCGAGATTCCGCTGCCAGACGAGCAAATCGTTCCCGTCGAGATCGCCGCATTCGAATCGCGGAACCCACTGGTCGACCAGGTCGCTGTGGTCCACATCGCCGTCGCCGTCAAAATCGCCGGGCAGCGGCGTCAACAGGTTCAGCGGATAGTTGGGCGAACCGACCGTCGTTGTGATCGGCGTGCCGTACGGAACGCCCTGGCTTGATTCCCAGTCCGCGGGTGCGGTGCTCTGATGCGGCTCGGCGGAAATACGGAAGTCGCCCATGCCGGCGGGTTGGGCGAAGCCGGATCGCTCGTCCTCCGTCACATTCGCCAGATGCCAGTCCGCCGGAAGACTGCCGGTCGAATTTCCCCACCGACCCACGTACTCCGCTTCCAGCTCCGGCCAACTGATGGCCTCGTAATTCGTCCCCGGTTCGATGTGCGCCGTGGGATCGAAGTCCGGGATGTCGGCGGACACGTCGAACAGGAAGTTCATTTTGCCGTAGGTGCGGCCGAATTCCGATTCGAGCCCCTCGGCCAGAATCCCGATCGAGTCGAGGACCGTCCAGCCGTCGCGTCCCGTGGAAACATCGAGTCCGTCGTTGCCTATGTCGAGATCGAAGTTGAGCGTCGGCGCGTTGGTTACCGGGTCGCCGTCGTTGCGGATGAGCATGGCGGTCCAGCCGCCATTCTCGATCTGTCCATTGGCTACGCCCTGGTTGGTGATGTTCGAGGCGCCGATCGTGCTGCCGGCGCCCGAGCCGAAGCCGGCAGTCGCGCCGGTATTGCGCAAGTCGGTCGCTTTCGGATGAACCGTGTAGTCGGCGAAGACGGCGTTGGGATTGGACCGTTGCCGGAGGGCGAGGTAGCCGTTGGCGCCAAGCGAGAAGTCGTTGAGGTTGAAGATGTTCTCGATCAGTCCGGCGCCGCCGTTGTTGAACTCGTTGTTCTCGGCTTCGACGAAGATCAGGTAATGATTGGCCAGCGACAGGCAGGGCGTGCCGCGCAGCTCGATGTACTCATGGGTGGCGTCGGCGGGATTGGTCGGCGCGTCCCAAAAAACTTCGTTGATGAACAGCCCCGCCCCCGCCGGCGCCGCCACAATCGCGACGCCCAGGGCCGCCGCCGCGGCGACCGTCAGCTTCCGTTTCCGAAGTCTCATCCTGAAGGTGCTCGCTGGGGTGAAGTCGCCTGGAGCGAAGCGCCGGCGCGTCCGCGTTGGTAAGTTGGCGAGACTTTCGCACAGGATTGTTAAGAACCAGTTAATGAATTGCGAATGTTCCGCGCACGCGGTTCTCGGCGTGGGAGGCTGCCGCTATCATGCCCGCGAGGAGTGGTTTTTCGACGCTTCCCCTCTGCGCGATGGAGACACGCACATGCCGCGGGCGGCGAACTCGGGACGAGGGTTTACCCTCGTCGAGCTGTTGGTGGTGATCGCCATCATCGGCGTGCTGGTCGCTCTGCTGCTTCCGGCGGTTCAAGCGGCGCGCGAAGCCGCACGGCGCGCCCAGTGCCAGAACAATCTCAAGCAGCTCGGCTTGGGACTGCTGGGCTTTCACGACGCGATGGGCGAATTCCCCAAGGGCGCCTACACGCATCCCAACAAGAACAGCCTCCTGAAGGAGGACGGGTTGGGGTGGGCCACGAAGATTCTGCCGTACATTGAAGCGCAGGCTGTGCTCGCGCAGATCAAGAACAACGGCCTGCCCGGGTTCAGCGATCCGTGGACGCCGGGCATCTTCCGTGCCCAGTGGACGGCCCACAAAAAGCCGCTGCCCGGCGGTGACGCGGATCTCGCGACGTTTCACTGTCCTTCGGCCGACTTACCGAGGCACGTGCCGGAAGGGCCGACCGGCCCATACACCGGGACAGGCTACGCGACGGCGGCGTACAAGGCGTCGCGTGGGTTTTGCGACCTCGGGATGTACCTTCGTGCTGAAGAAGCGGCCAGCAGCGACACGTGCCCCGGCGACCTCAATGGCGACGGAACGATCGAGACCATCGTGAAAGATCCGGTGACGCGGGTTCGCGTCGCCGATGTGACCGACGGCACGAGCAACACGATCGCCCTCGGCGAGGCGTCGTATGTACCGGACCTGCACGCGTTTCCTGTGTGGGCTGGCACGTGGCGCGAAGACGGCAGCGTGCTGTTCAAGACGCAC
Organism: Lacipirellulaceae bacterium; assembly: GCA_044867485.1. GTDB lineage: Bacteria > Planctomycetota > Planctomycetia > Pirellulales > Lacipirellulaceae > Lacipirellula. The sequence goes on from JBIOVA010000277.1 coordinate 11,259, forward strand.
GACGTGATCAACTGCAACATCGGCGGGGCGGCCTACCCGCTCAACGAGGTCGACCTGGAGCGCCTCCCCGGCGGCAGCGCTCAGGACGATTGTGCGTTCAGCTGGCACCCGGGCGGGGCGTTCTTCGCTTACGTCGACGGGTCGGTGCACTGGCTCAGCGAGAACCTCGAGCTCCGCACGTTCTGGCTGTTGGGGGATCGCGTGGATGGCGAGATTCTTAGGAGTCTCAACTAACATGCGACGCGGACTCCAGCAGGCGCGAGTCTTCGTCGCGGCGCTGTGCTGCGGCATGTTCGCGGGCTGTTCCGATTCGCCCTTCGAGGTGGCGCCAACCTCCGGCACGGTGACCATCGACGGCCAGGCGTTCACCCAGGGGAAGGTGATGTTCGCCCCGCTGGGGAGGGGCGCGTCGGCCGAGGTGGGGCGCCCCGCGTTCGGGAGGCTAGCGCCCGACGGCTCGTTCACGCTGACGACCTACGAGGAGGGCGACGGCGCCGTCGTCGGCGAGCATTGGGTGACCGTCATTCGAATTGCCCCCAAGGGCGATGACGGCGGCAACTTGCCCGCGGCGATGCCCGCTGGCGTGCCGCCGTTCACCCGCGTCGCCGTGCCGACCAAGGTCACCGTGGCGGCCGATCAGGAGAATCGCATCGATGTCCGCCTCACGCGGCAAGAGGTCGCGCAGTACGGCGAGTTCGACGACTGACCGTGGCGATCAAAAGCGCCGCAAGCGGGACGGCCGCGAGCTGAACGCCAGCCGGCTCGGGAACAATCAACAACCCCTGCCAGCGGGCCCCATTGGGCGGCTGGTCGGGCGTCAACGGCACGTACCCCCCCGGGTAGGGAAACTCGCCGTAAGAAAGCACGAACGCGTCGCCTGCCTGAAAGGGAATGTTCAGCCCCGTGGCGTCGTCCTCCGGCCCGTCGAGCAGCGTGAGGCCCGGCACGGCAAGAGTCGCGAGGCTGAAGCCCTGTTGCGTGAGCCGCAGCTCGACCTCGAAGTCAAAGAGCGTCCGCACGCTTCCGTTGGGGAGTTGGAGCTGGAAGTACTCGAGCGTCTCGTCCTTGACGCCGTCCAGCAACAGGCCGCGGAGGACGCCACCGCGGTTGAACGAGAATGTGACCGTTTCGGATTGCCCGGCGACGCCGGGAACGCCGCCCAGCACATTGACCTTGTCGATGCCATAGGCCTCGCCAACGTCGACGCCCCCCGCGACGCCGCGGGAATCCACGCCGAGAGCCGCCCCGTGGTTCTCATTGAGAATCGCTCCGGCGGGCCCCGCCGAGAGCGTCATCTGAAAACTGCCGGCCGTGAGCGCGGCCGTGGCGTGCCCGGAAAGGCCATGCGCATTTCCGCCGAAGGTGATGGACTCGGCGGCGCGAACTTCGTCGCGGTCCCACGGACTCGCGATTGCGAGTAGAGTCAACGCGAGACGCGATCGAAATCCAAAGCGATGCATGAAACGGTTCCTTCCTCGGAGAGGCCCCCAAGACGGCGAACGCAACGTCGCCGGCGGACCAAAAGAACTGCCGCGCGACCCGCAGATCGCGCGGCAGCCTAGTCCCACGCAAAGTTGCCAATCTGGGAGAGAATCAGGCGGCCCGGCGCCGACGAGCGATGCAGGCCAGCCCAAGGGCCGCTAAGGCAATTCCCGCCGGTTCAGGCACCAATTGGAAGAGGCCCGGATTGCCGACGTCGAACTGGACTCCAGCGAACGACCCGTACGAATCGCCGACGGACGACAACGTCCACAACGTCGCGTTGTTAGCGCCGAGCGCGGCGAGCGTCGAGGGATTGCCGCTGATGAATTGCGTCCGCGGCCCGGCGACGTCGCCCGTGCCCTGGTCGTTGTACGTGAGCCGATCGACGAGGTTGCCGCCGCCATCGTAGATGTTGATTTCGTCGTTGCGGCCGAGGTTGTTGGTGTTGGCCGCGGCCACCTTAAGCGTCGCTGGCGTGCCCCATTCGGCATGGAATAGCTCGGCGGTGAGGTCTTCAGAGATGATCGCGGACTCGCCCGCCGCGAGCGTGCCGAGGCCGCTCAGATCGAACGAGCCGGGAGTACGGCTGTTGTCGTCGTAGCTCCAGCCCGTCATATCAACCGAAGCGGCGCCCGTGTTTGTGATTTCGACAAACTCCGGCGCCGTGCCCGAATACATCCATTCGGTGATGAACACCGCGGCGCGGGCCGAGTGGGTCGAAGAGACCGCCCCCACGGCGGCAAGGAGTGCAAGCGTCCAAATCCTCATGAGCGTGTTTCCCCCAGGTGGTGCGTGGCAATCGGCAGTGCGGCCGATTCAATCGTTTGAGAGGCCCCGGCAGGTTAGCGGGGATTTGTGAAGATTCGATGACGAAACCGCGTAAGTCGCATGAGATTTCCCCGCGCTGGCCCCGCCAAGCTTTCGAGAAATCCGACGAACTCCCTGCGAGAGATGCAAACGTTGCCTCCCACGGGTGCGAGCAGCGTTGATGGGCTCCTCGGGGAGCCTGCGGGAAACGACGCCGCGGCGGACGTCGCCGCCGGGCGTGGATGACCCCGGGGAGAATTCTCTTTTCTTGTAGAAAATGGGCCACGACCTGTGCTAGGGTCGAGGGCTGACGAGAGGTAAGGCGTGCGCCTGGCTTGCCGATCTTTGACACCCTGAAGCGCGCTGCGACCGCC
>JBIOVA010000278.1:0-17952 GCA_044867485.1 Lacipirellulaceae bacterium
GGGAATACCACGGCCTTCCATTGATGCCCTCTTCCAAGCGGCTTAGCTCGTCAATGAAGTGGCCGCGAGCGTACAGAACGTATCCCGCGGCGAGTGGCGCCGGAAAGCGGATAGTCTGAACTAGCAAGTCTGCCATCCGATTCAGCGTGCTGGTAGTCATGCCTATGACGTAACAAGCCGCGGAGTGAAGCGAGCCAATCGCGTTAGGCTTTAGATTCACTTCGGACCAAATGGGCATCTTGGAAAACGGCAGCACTTCGGTACTCACTCCGAACCCGTCTTCCATCGCGAATACCAAGTCAATGGATTGCCCGCGATGTGCCACGTTATCGCGAAACTCGCGGAACCACTGTAGAAAACTTCCACTGTTGGCATACTCCGCGGCCATCGCCATTGGCAGCTTGTGTCGCTCTGAAATCTCTTCCGCGGTCATGGGCGACTTCGCACGTAGCACCATATCGGCGAATGATGTAGGCAATTGCGATTTCTTGGCAGTGCCGTCAGTGAACGAAATCAGCGGCCAAAGCTCGCTAATGACCTCTTGCTGCAAATCGAGCAAGCTCCGACACACCATGAAGATGTATTCAAGCTCCGTCGCCGCCATGCGGGCAAAGTGGCTATCGGGCGGCTGATTTAGACAGAGAATCCGAAGCTTCGCCAAGCTCGTCCCGAGATTCTGTAGGTCCGCGAGAATGCATTGCGACCAATGGATAACCTTTTCGTAGGACGCTCGCCGAAACGCAAAGTTTAGAAAATGAGAATAGAAGTCGTCGGGATGCTCTGGCTGAGCGGCGAAATAGATTCCTGCCACGTTAGTCGCGGCCATCGGCAGCCATTTCCCGTCATTCCCCTTTATCCAGAGATGCCATCCGGTCTCGGGATCGTGGAATGATGTGACGGGGATTGCTCTGCCGAGCAGTTCATCCTCACTGATCGTGACGTAGGGGAGATCAAGGGCGGTCTCCAGCGGCTCAAATTTGGGAGCCACGATCTTCGCCGTCTGCCGTTGCGTTTTCGCTTCCGTCGCATCCATCGCGGGTCACCTTTTCACGATCTAGGAAGTTCGCCCTAGCCACTTTGACCATAAACGACTCGACTTCATCGAACGCAATGCCGGCGTACTCCGCCAAGCTTGCGACAACGCGAAACGCCATGAGTTGTCCCATGTGGACATAGTGATACCGAGAATACGGCATGTTGCCGCGAATCGCAAAGTACGAAGAGTGAACGGCGCCGGATAGCTGCGGATGAATGAATTCAAACTCCGTCTTGTATCCTGCCTTATCGGCCAGTTCTTTCAAAGCACCGCTGTACCAGTGCTGCGGCGGCTTGTCGGGATTGTAGCCGTATTTGGTACACACTCGGTCGAATTTGTCCTTCCACTCTCGCTCCGATGCGGCCCGCTTAGGGCTATCGGCGAGCTGCTTAGCCATCGCGGTTTCGCGTCGATCAATTACACGCACACTCTTGCGATGCTCGATTGCCTCATAGTCAAGAAACCGTTGTGCGAGAACGTCTCGCTCGCTCGGGTCATGCATGACGTACAACGCTTGAATCATCGTGTCATAGATGATTCGCAGAAGTGCGGCGCCGTCCCAAGACCAATCGTGCTGTGCATTGTAGTAGAGCGTTGAGAGACTATTCCCCGATTGCACGATGCGGCCCATTAACCGATTCGTCGCCTCAACTACGACGCCCGTCTTGCCAGATTCGTTGATGCGGCGAAGTATCACGTTCCCGGCTTCGTGCCAGAACTCAATCGCCTCATCGTCATTTTGGGGAATGGTGTGTTCCATGCTGCTGAGTAGGACGGCCCAAAACGCTATGTGGTTCGCAGTATGTCCGATTATCTAGCGACTTACTGGCCAGTCAAAGCCGTGGTATAGCGCCGGCGCCGACCGCCAGCGACGTAGCTCTGTAGCGATTCCATCGCATGTGCAACCGCCCGCCGCGAGAAACTGTCCCGATTAAGCGGATTGCGTGCGTCCCTTCCTGTCACCGTGAGTACAATGACGCCCGTGGCCACTGGTCATACCCGTAGCCGGGCGGGGTCAACAAAACCGGCTGAAAGAGGATTGGGAAGAGACCGGGACTAGCGTACCAAAACCCCGTTGTATGTGGGCGGCGATCGACTAGCGAAGGCTCAGGGCTCTGCCCTTGGACCCCTTCTGCCGCAAGTGGCCATCGCCACTTTCTCGGCGCCTTGCATAAGGCTTCCAAATGTTTGCCACGCTTTCCCAAGGGGAGCAAGCGGAGATACTACGCACCGCTCGCCCTCGCATCGAACGGCTACCGCTTCGCGGGGGTCGTGTAGCTCACGTCGTCTACGTTCCGCAGTCCGTTGCACAAGTTGACTCGCCGGACCCGCAAGCCGAGCGAATCAATCACCTTCAAGACTACTGCACTAAGCATCTTCACGACGTTCCCGGCAACTTGCTGCCCTTCGCTGAATTCTACGCGGCTTACAAACAAGCCCCTGATCTTCCTGCCGCTAGTTCCCACCAGAGCATCGGACGACTGCTCAAGACATTGGGTCGCATCCCAACTGGACGCAACGGCGGCAAGGGCACCATCTATCTCGGCAACGTGAGCTTCGATCCATCAACGGCGCCGAGTAAGCCTTACGTACTAGTAGGGGGCAGACTCTATCGAGGCGCCGAAGTATGAGACAGCGAAAATGCCGCCATTGCGGCGGACTCAATCCGGAAGAGAGCGGGTACTACAAGCCCGTGACATTCTTCCGCGAAGCGGTTGGCACGGGCTTGGTGCGAATCGGCACGGCCAAGCTTGTCGCCAAGCATTTGCGGGAAGACGCGGGATGCCCCCACCCGCTCCGTCTGCTCGGGGTTTGCAAGAAACCGGCAGACCACTTGCGAAACATGTTTCATCGGGATCGCATCCGCCTTTACAACGGGGTCACCACGGATTGGTTTCACCTAACCGACAAGATTCGGGAGTACATCGCCGCGAATTGCACTCTCCCAACTTGGGCAATCAAGCAAAATGCGTGGCTCGATACGTGGCTCGCGTGTCGCGACTCGGTTGACGAGTTAGCCAAAGTTGCTCGCCCGCTCAGTCTCGCCGAAGAGACGTTTCTAGCGTCCGGCGATGAATGGTCTTGCATCGACGGGGAGTATGTCCCCTACGCTGGCCCGCCGGAGCCACCTAAACCGCCGAGCCGTTGGCCCGGCAAGCTCTGACGCCCTTGCGCCCCTACCCCGCATCAATGATGCTGGAAATTAGCGATGGAAATGAAACGCTGGGCGAACGCCCAACTAAAGACGGTTGACGCAATCGAGTACCTAGCTGAGATCGGCGAGTATGTGCCCGACGATCATGGGCGGGAGCTTGCCGAGATCGTTACGGAAGCTCAGCGGCGGGCAACGGCGGCGGGGCTTCCGCTCGCAGTTACCGCTTGTCAGCAATCAACGCGAATCGGACAGATCGGCAAGACTCGCGAAGCGTTGGCGGCTTGCATCGGCGCCGCGGAGACGGAAGCGGAGTACATCGACATAGCCGCAGTAGGTGAATTGCTTGGAATCCATCCCCGCACCGTGCGGCGCCGTTCGTATGACGGCACGTTACCCCCGCCCGTCAAGATGGGCAGGGCGACACGCTGGCGAAGACTCGACATAGAGAACTACCGGGGCAAATACCGTGGCTAGCATCTTCAAGCGTATCACTCGCAAGGGAAAGAAAGCCGCCAAGTACACGATCAAGTATCGTGACCAAAACGGCCGCTACCGCATTAAGGCGGGTTGTGCCGATCTCGAATCGACACGGCGCCTAGCCGCGAAGCTTGAATCCGATGTCACGCTTCGCCGCAATGGAGTTGTGCCCGACAGCGACCAGCGGCAGCAACTTCCGCTTCGCCCGTTCCAAACGCATTTGGAAGCTCAAGGCGATTGCGAATCGCACGTTACGTTGACGATCTCGCAACTAGAATCCATCTTCACCGGCTGCGGCTTCGCCACGCTCAGCGACCTACGCGAGCCCGACGCCGCCGATAAGGTGAAGCTCTACCTACTCAACAAGAAACGCACGTCAAAGCGGCGCCCGCTCAAGTCGGCGCCCAAGCGAGTGCGTAAGGCGAAAGAGCTTCCGCCAGAAGAGTGCGGGCCGATCTCACCCCGCACCGCCAATTCCTACTTGGCTGCCCTCAAGTCGTTCTGCAAATGGTGCGTCCGCACGGGGAAGATGCCCGATTGCCCGTTGCTCCACATTCCGCGAATGAAGGGCACGTCCGACAACGTGAAGCGGCGAGCCGCCACGGCTGCGGAGCTTGCGAAGATCGTTAAGGCGGCGGCGGGGGGTGGTATCACGTATGGTCTCACCGGGCAGCAGCGAGCCTATTTGTACCTAGTCGCCGCTAACACGGGCTTCCGAGCGAGCGAGCTACGGAGTCTCACCCGCGGCAGCTTCAATCTCAAAAGCAAGCCACCCTACGTGCAACTGGCCGCGAGCAAGGCGAAGAATCGGAAAGAGACGCAACAACCCCTGCCCGCCGATCTCGCCGAAGTGCTGGCCGCATGGTTTTGCGGTATGCGGGCGGGGGAAACGCTCTGGCCCGCCACGTGGCATACCAAGGCCGCACAAATGCTCAGAATCGACCTGAAAGCCGCCAAAGTGCCGGAAACCACGAAAGACGGCGCCTTGGATTTCCACGCCCTCCGTGTTACCTTCATTACTTCGCTGGCCCGTGCTGGGGTTCACCCTAAAACGGCCCAGCAATTGGCCCGGCATTCCGACATCAACCTGACAATGAAGGTGTACACGCAACTGAGCTTACAAGAGACCGCGAGTGTGCTACCAAATGCGCACCAAGGCCGGGGCTCTTTGGGTCAATTGCTGTCACTTCCTGTCACTTCGACGGATGCTCAGCCAGCCTAGAATTCTCGGGCAAAACGCGATTTTCCCGTGAAACGCTCCCTTAGCTCAATTGGCAGAGCAACTGACTCTTAATCAGTAGGTTGATGGTTCGAGTCCATCAGGGAGCACTAAATTTTTTTGCCGCAAGGATTTGCGAGCGGCCATTGCTCTTCCATTTGGCCATCGTCGCACTGATTCGAATCAGTGCGCCTGTGATTGCGGCGATTGTCTTTTTTTGGCGTTCTTGGTCCCGGTGCCGAGGTGGCTCACGGTCGAATGGACGGACCAGTCTTTCGGGCGCCTGTCAGCTCCAAAGGCCGCACCGCCGGCTTGCGTCGGATAAAGTACGCCAAGAGTTCGGCACGCGATGAGACGCGAAAGTGCTGATAGAGCATCGCGATATAGTCGTGCACGGTGCGCGTGGCGAGCTTGAGCTCGCTCGCCACCTGCTTCTCGCTGTAGCCTTCCAATAGCAGCGACAGCGTTTCGCGCAAACGCTTCGACAATCCGTCACGCGACAAATGTTCTTCCGTCGCCAGGCGGACGCCCACCAGCGGTACGATCTCGTCGTGGAGCAGCTTCAGAAGCGTTACCTCGCGCTGACCGAACTGCTCCGCCCCATGCGGTCGGTCGATCAGGATCGCTTCGGGGCGTTGCGGCAAGTCGACCACGCGGATCGATACGACAAAATCATCGCAATCAATCTGTTTTCGAAGGTCCCGATAGAACGGCGAGGCACGATAGGCAACCTCATCCGCGATTTGGTTGCCGGCGACCGTCACCCAGCCCTGACGTTGCATTTGGTCCCATAAGTTGCTCACGCCGGCCATCACGTTTTCGGAGACGTCCTCGTATTTTCGCTGGCTCAACTGAGAGATTGCCGGCTTCACCAGACCGCGCATCGCCTCCGGAAGCCCGACGATCGACGTCACGCAAAGGTTGCCGAAGTAGCCGGGTGCGGCGCTGTCGTCGTCCTCCAAGATCATGCCAACATGGCCATTGATGAGCTGGCATGCTCCGTTGAGAAGATGCGTGCGCCACGCCGTGGGATCGTCCCACAAATCGCACACTTCGCGCACGAGTCGGATCACGGCAGACACTTCATCCAAGGAAACGTCCATCGCCACTGTCCTCGCTTGTGTTCGCTTTTCGCCCATCGCCCCGACAGCGATATATTCTGACGACGATCGGCGCCCGAGAACATCGGCTATTCAGCCGAATTGAAGTGTCGTGCGGCGGTCATATCTTGTGAAGAACTGGCGTGTTTCTTTGGGCGTCCCGTCTGCGATTAAGACGGCGACTTTCTTCACTCAGAGCAACTATGACACTAATCAGCGAGCTCCTATCGGCTGTTTAGCCGAATTGTAGGCACCAAGTTAACTCATAAAGTGACCATCGTGAGTTCGATGGCGTAGCCGAACAATTCGGGACCTAATGGCGCCCCTCGCCAAGTCGGCAGCCCGCATGTGACGACGCATCCGACTCAGCGCCCCATGAGTAAGTGGGGATTCATTCCGCGAGACTGAAAGGAGATTTGAGCATGACACGTCTTATGAGAGCCATCCAGTGTTTTGCGATGACAGCCACGTTGCTGACAGCATCGCTCGTAGAACCGGCGGCGGCGAAGCACGGAGTTCCATTCAAAGGCTTCTTCCAAGCCGTCGAGGAGTCTTTCACTCTACTTCCCCCCGACGTGCCGTTCCCCACGCTGATTGTCGATGGGAGCGGCTCTGGGCGCGCAACGCGCCTAGGACGATTCAACGTCGATTACGAGTTCGAGGTCAATCTCGATAACTTCTTTGGAGTGGGATCCACCGAATTCGTCGGGGCACGTGGAGACGGGTTCACAACCTCTGTTGAGGGTCAGGGGACCGTGCCCACGGCCGACGGCATCTCGTTCATTGTCGAAACACACGTGATTACGGGGGGCACGGGTCGGTTCGAGGGCGCGACCGGAGGCTTCACCATGGTACGCGTACTCAACGTGTTCACGGGAGTGACGTTCGGCTGGTTCGACGGGACGATCGTGCTTGACTAGGCGCGAGAGCGCTGGCGACGCACGCATCGCAATACGGATGCGAGCCGCCGCAGACAGAATGTCGCGAATGCCCTACTCACCTGGCGGGCGCTGCTCACCGTCACGCCGATCCGACGGTTGAATGCCGGTTTCACCCCACCGCAAGGTCACCGGCATGAGCGCCTGCCAGCGCTTGCGGATGGAACCGTCCGCAAGCGTTTTTCACTTCAACGGAGGCTGCCAATGTTTTGTCGACGCGCTTGTAACAACCATCCTTGTCGCCGGTCTTGTCGCTTCCTGCCTGATCTCGCGGCGACGGCGAACGACATGGTTTCTTCACAGCGGGACTTGGCCAATTGCGGTCAGGCAGCTCCTCTTTCTGACCCTCGACTCTCGAACAACGCCTCCAGAGGAACCTTCGCTATGTCGCGACGGGTCGCCTCATCGATCGCTGTGCTTTGCGTACTTGCGGTCGCCCGGCCTGCAAGCGCAGCTCATTTTGTGCCGCTTGGCCGACTTGGCGGAGATTCATTCAGTTTGGCGGACGATGTCTCTGCCGACGGTTCGGTCGTCGCAGGCTTTAGCGGGCGGCCTGCGTGGTATGTAGCGACCGGCGGCGCGTTCCGCTGGACCAGTGATGGCGGCATGATCGGACTCCGAAATTCAGCTTTTGCTGGGGCTGGAATCGTCCCCACCGCCGCAATATCCGCCGACGGCTCGGTCATCGTGGGCTGGAATAGTACTGCTGAGGGTCAAGAGGCGTTCCGCTGGACGAGCGCTGGCGGCATGGTCGGACTCGGCGACTTGCCAGGGGGCGAGTTGCGAAGCTTCGCCAACGGTGCATCTTCCGACGGCTCGGTCATCGTGGGCATGAGTAATTCCGGCGCCGGCGAAGAAGCATTCCGCTGGACGAGCGCCGGCGGCATGGTTGGGCTCGGCGACCTTCCCGGCGGCGAGCTACGAAGCTCTGCCACGGGAGTCTCAGCGGACGGTTTGGTCGTCGTGGGCGGGGGTTATGCCGCTGATGGCCAGGAGGCATTCCGCTGGACGAGCGCCGACGGCATGGTCGGGCTCGGCGACCTGCCAGGCGGCGACGTAGTGAGCCGAGCGAGAGCTGTCTCCGCTGACGGGGCTGTCATCGTCGGCGTAAGCAATTCCGGTGACGGGCAAGAGGCGTTCCGCTGGACGAGCGCTGGCGGCATGGTCGGACTCGGCGATCTACCGGGTGGTTTGCACCAGAGTGGCGCGAACGACGTTTCCGCCGATGGCTCGGTTATTGTAGGCGCGAGCAACTCCGCGAATGGCTCAGAGGCATTCGTATGGGACGCGACCAACGGCATGCGCAGCGTGAGCGACGTGTTGACCGGCCTGGGCGTTGACTTGACCGGCTGGACGCTCAGGGCAGCAGCGGCAATTTCCGCCGACGCGACAACCATTGTGGGATACGGAAGCAATCCTTCCGGCCAAGGCGAGGCCTGGCTGGCCAACATCAGCGCCGTCCCCGAGCCAACTTCATTTGTTCCGTCGCTATTGGGAATCTTTTTGGTAGCTCATATGCGCTCAGCAACTCGCACTCGGTCAGCTTTCAGGTCAGGAAACCTATGGAATCTGTGCTAATCCCTGCTATATTTGGAAAGCGCATACTCTGTTATTGCCGGGATTTCGCGCGAGGCTCCGTTACTCTTAATCAGTAGGTTGATGGTTCGAGTCCATCAGGGAGCACTTGCCGTGACTCACCGGCGTTCGTGTGCGCGGCGATGCAGAGAGTTCTCGTCGGCGTCTTGTAGGAGGCTTTTCGCCATGGATGTTCGGATGGCGTTGCGCGGCGTGGCGGCGATTTATTGCACGTTGATTCTGACGGCGACGGCCGAGTCCGCTGACGTCAAGGTCGAGCGCATCGGCGAGGGGAACGACGTCACCGGCGCCAAGGTAACCGTCGACGGCAAGCCGTTTGCCGAATATCTCGTCAAGAACGGGCATCAGCCGATCATCTGGCCGATCATCGGCCCCGGCGGCCAGGCGATGACGCGGCAGTACCCGATGGGCGAGAAGCTCGCGGGCGAGCCGGACGACCATCCGCACCATCGGTCGCTGTGGTTCAATCACGGGATCGTCAACGGGCTCGACTTCTGGCTGGAGCCGGGGCGGCGCGGGCCGGACAACCAGATCGTGCATCGCGAGTTCGTCGAGCTGACGTCGGAAGGCGGCGTCGCGAAGGTCGTCACGCGCAACGATTGGACGAGCGACGAGCAGAAGGTGGGCGAGGATCAGCGGACGATCACATTCGGCGCCGACGGCAACGGGCGGTGGATTGATTTCCTTGTCGACGTGACGGCGAGCGAGGTCGACCTCACGTTTGGAGACACCAAGGAAGGCGCGTTTGGCCTTCGCGTGCCGGGGACGATGAGCGTCGACTCGGGCAAGGGCGGCAAGATTCGCAACAGTCGCGGTCAGGCGGATGCTGTGGCGTGGGGTCAATCGGCCGAGTGGGTTGACTACAGCGGCCTCGTCGACGGGCAACCGGCGGGGATCACGGTCTTCGACTTGCCCGACAGCTTCCGCCATCCGACGCGATGGCACGTGCGGACGTACGGGCTGTTCGCGGCGAATCCGTTCGGCCAGCGCGACTTCCCGCCCGACGACCACGAGCAGGGCGAGACGACGGTAAAAAAGGGCGAGAAGCTGCGGCTGCACTATCGCGTGCTGTTCTACGGCGGCGAGAAGTCGGATCGCGAGTTGGCGGCGATCTACAAAGAGTACGGGGGAGCGGAGGAAAACTAACCACGAAGACACGACGAAGAATTGGAGTTGGCGATCCTTATTGATTTCCTTCGTGCCCTTGTGTCTAGGTGGTTCATCCGTTCTTTGTGTCTTGGTGGTTCATCCGTTCTTTGCTCAGCCGAAGTTCGCATCGAGGTCTCTCACGTAGTCGAGCGCTTCGTCGAGGTCCGTGGCTTCGATGCCGGGGACGCGCCCCTGGCGGTCGCATTTTTCCAGGAGCATGAGGTCCTCGTAGTGCTCGCTCTCGCGGAGGCGGCGAGCCGACCGGCGGCCGAGAGATTGGTCCGCCGCCTGGTGGGCTAGCATGTGGTGCTCGATGAGCCACGCCGTGCGCTCGGTGATCGTCCCGTCGAGCGCGTCCAAGGCCGCGGCGACGTGATCGTCGCCGTCGATCCCCTTGCCCACGTCGTGCAGTAGCGCGGCGAGCAGGAACTCCTCGTCGTACGGCCGCTCGTCGCGGGCCAAGTCGAACACTTGCAGGCTGTGGTAGAGGGCGTCGCCCTCGGGGTGGTACTTTAGCGGCTGCCGCACGGTCTCCAGCGGCAACAGTAACGACTGGTACACCTGGAAGCGGTCGACTTGCTCGCGGGCCGCGGCCAGGGCTTCGTCGAGGTCGAGGTCCGGATACTCGGCGGCGAGGAACTGCCGTAGCTCGGCAATGCTGGCTCGCTCGATCGGCTTGCCGGTGATCGAGCTCTTGAACACGTAGTGGGCCTGGTCGGAGGGATAGATGGTCAGCTCGAACTGGAACTCCGCCGGCACGTGGATGTGCGTGAACGTAGTCGCCTCGCCCTGCTTGCGGACGAGCTTGCGTTCGACCTCGTAGGGCAGGCCGTGCTGCTCCAGCGTGTGAGCGACGCTCTCGGCGCTGTCGGCGAACACGTGGAGGTCGACGTCGGACCCCGCGCGGATGTGGCCGGTGAAGACGCTGCCGATGAGCCGCGGGCGGAAGCGCTCGAGGCGTTCCATCATCGCGAGCGCGGCCAGCCGCATCGCTCGGAGGTTGGCGGTGCGGGCGTCGCCTTCGTGGAGCCGGGCCAGGAGCTGGATCTGGTCGCGGATTTCGGCGTTCGAGGGGAGGTCGGCCGGCTTGGCCCAGCCTTGGCAGAGGCGGCGGGCGGCCTTCATCTTGGCGCGGTAGTACTCAGACTCCTGCCGTTGGTACATGAGTCGCGCGGCTTCCCACGCGATCTGCTGCCGCAGTTTCGACGGATGCATCGAGGGGCGCCGTAAGCCCAGAGACCGGCGCGTGGGGCGTGCGAGGCGAGAGGGCGTGGGCCGGAGCGACCGGCGGCCGCGCGGGGAATCGTGATCTGGGTATTGTACCTGACGCGGGGACTTGCGCCCAACACTGCGAGGGGGCAACTGGGGCCAGGGGCGGCGCAGCCGTTAGCAGCATGAGGGCGGTGGGAACCCTCGAAAACGACGCCACTTCCGAGGGGCGTCGCCACCGCGCCGCAGTAGGCAACCGTTGGCCACCCGCACATCCACTCGCGTCCGGGACTCGGCGGTTTAAGCGCGCCGTCGAGGAATTTCGCCGGGTCCTGTTCGAAGCTTGTCCGCACGGCGGCGGCCAGCGGCGACGACCAACGGCGCCGCCGTGGCGACCAGCAGCGTCGACGACGGCTCGGGAACCACGCGTGCGGCCACGTTCCGGGTGTCCGCGTCGTTGCCCTTGTAGCGCCAATACGTAGGCGTCGGCGGACTACCGGCGCCGGCCTTCACAGTTACGTTCTGGTCGCTCTCAACCATGATCGTCACTGTCTTGCCGGCCGGGATGCGATATCCCGAGCCGGCCGGCCCCGGCGGTACGAGCGTAAGCATGTTCGCCGGACCCGCGAAGCCCGGCACGGCCATGAAATTCGGACACGGAGAATCCGCAATCGCGTACTGGGCGTTCGTGACGTTCCCGCTGAACATGACAACGAGCGCGCCCCAACCGGGAACGTCGCCGGGACCGGTGTTCTTGTTGGTGGGCGTGGCGGGAGGCAGGAATTCAAAATTGAACTTCGCAGCGTGCGTGTGATCGACGCGCAATCCCGTGAGAAACACCGCGGATAGGATCGCTGACCGCGGGCCGACGAGGCGCCAGTTGATCATGAGTCTCCTCCTTTCGCCATGAGAGAGAGTCGGCGCACGTGAAGATGAGGTGCGCGGGGCATCGTAGCGCGCCGGGGCCGGCAATTGCAAGTTAATTCCTGCGCCTTCCTGGATTTTACGGCCTGGGACGGCCCCCCGTTTAGCTTGTTTGCCCCTGACGGCCGGTCACGCTCGACAGGCGGGACCTACTAGGACTTTCACGAGGTTTCATGTATCGGCACACGAAGCGTGGCTACTAGATTGCGGCGTTTCCACCCATTTCACGCTGTGGTCGCCGGTGACGGCGACGGTTTCGGGGGGCGAGTCGATGCGGAAATAGGACCACGGGCCGGGGATGAACGGGTACTTCTCGATGACGCGCTCGTCGATGGCGACGCCGAGTCCGGGGGCGTCGGGGACGACTAGCTGCCCGTGGTCGATGGCGAGCGGTTCGCGGAGGATTTCGTCGGCCAACGGGAAGGGATACATGACGCGACGGCCGGCGTTGGCGTAAACCGGGTATTCGAGCCACTCGACGACGTGCGCGGGCCAACAGACGCCGAGGTGGGCCGCGGCGAGCACTTCGAGCACCGTGCCCCAACTGTGGAAGGCGAAGCGGAGGCCGGCGCGCTCGACGGCGGCGAACACGCGCTGGCCCATCGCGAAGCCGCCCTGGCAGCAGACGTCCATTTGGAGGTAGTCGGCGGCGCTCGTGTCGATGAGGTCCTGGAAGCCGGGTTCGTCGTGCTCGTGTTCGCCGGTGGCGATGGGCAGGATGTTTTTCGCGCGGAGCTCGCGGTACGCGGCGTGGTCGTCCGGCGGCAGCGGCTCTTCGAGCCACGTGGGATTGTACTGGGCCATTTCGCGGGCGAGCTGCGTCACGGTTTCGGGCGAGTAACTCTGGTCGCCCATGCGCCACCAGGAGTGGGCGTCGATCATAAGGCCGATGTTCGGACCGACGGCCTCGCGCATGCGGCGCACGGCCTCGAGATCCTGCTCGGGACCGAGGGCGGGGCGCATCTTGTAGGCGGTGAAGCCCAGGTGGGCGATCGTCGCGGCTTCTTCGGCATACCCGGCAGGCGACATGTACATGCCGGCGCTGCCGTAGAGTTTGATGCGGTCGCGCTTGCGGCCGCCGGTGAGCTCGGAGAGCGGGCAGCCTTCGTAGCGTGCGGCGAGGTCGATGAGGGCGATCTCGACGGCGCGATAGGTCTTGGCGGTTTCGAGGTCGCCGGGGAATTGGAATTCCGCCCAGCGGCGCGGGTCCTGGCCGACCAGGAAGGGGCGGATGACGTCGCGGATTTCGTGGGCGGCGCGTTCGTGGGCCGGGCCGGGAGCGTAGCCCACCAGGCCGTTGTCGGCGGCGACGCGGATGAGCATGGCGTCGCGCTTGAGGATGGTGCGTTCGCCGCCGTGGAAGGGGAGCCGCATGGGCTCCGGAAGCGGGCACGACATGAGGAAGGCGTGGATGGCGGTGATCTTCATGGGCGAATTCTCGTGAGACGAGTTAGTCGATCGGGCGGTCTATTGTATCGCGAGATCTTGCGAGGGTTCAGGTTTACGGCACACAGAGTGTGCCTACTACTTTGGGGATTGCCGCGGGGCTAGAATCGGGACGGGCGTGGGGACTCATCCAACACCTTGGCGAAGCGGGGGGCGATATGCGACGGATTGTCTTTGTCGGGCTGGCGGCGTTGGCAGCGGGAAGCGCGGCGATGATGGAAAATACGGGAACCGCTGCGGAGAAACTGCGCGTGCTGATTCTCGACGGGGAGAATCAGTATCACGATTGGCAGACGACCACGCCGTTGTTGCAGCGAGTTCTGCGCGAATCGGGACGGTTTGAGGCGGACGTGGCGACGATTCCCACGGGGGACGCTGCTGCTCACTACTGTCCGAAATTTGCCGACTACGACGCGGTCCTTGGGAACTACAACGGGCAGACGCTGCCGTCGCCGGAATTTCGCACAGCGTTTGCGGATTATGTCCGCGGCGGCGGAGCGTTTGTGTGCGTCCACGCGGCGAGTAACGCGTGGGCTCAGTGGCCCGAGTACAACGCGATCACCGGCCTCGGCGGTTGGTACGGCCGCGACGAGAAGTGGGGGCCGTATGTGTTCTACAAAGAGAACAAGCTGGTGCGCGACGACGCGCCCGGCGGGTGCGGGCATCATGGGCCGCAGCATGAGTACGTGGTGCGCACGCGGGACGCCGAGCACCCGATCATGAAGGGCGTGCCGGCGGCGTGGCTGCATGCCAAGGACGAGCTGTACGACACGCTGCGCGGGCCGGCAATCGATCTCGAAGTGCTGGCGACGGCGTACTCCGATCCGAAGTTCGAGGGGACGGGGCGCGATGAGCCGATGCTGATGACCGTGGAGTACGGCAAAGGGCGCGGGTTCCACACGGCGATGGGGCACGCGGACTATTCGATGCGCTGCGCGGGCTTCATCACAACGCTGCTTCGCGGCGCCGAGTGGGCGGCCACCGGCGAGGTGACGATCCCCGTACCGGCGGATTTCCCGACGAAGGAGAAGACCAGCTCGCGGGAGTAACGAAGTCGCGCAGCTTATTCGCCGATGCAGTAGAGGTGGTCGACCGTGCGGACCAGCAGACGGTTACCGGCGACGGCCGCAGAACCCCAGCACATTTCGTTGAGGTCATTGGACGCGACGACCTTCAGCTCTGGCCCCGCTTCGATGACCGATGTCCGACCGTCTTGGTCGAGGCAATAGACGCGGCCGGCGGCGGCCCAGGGTGACGACACGAAGCCCGCGGCGCCGGGGAGGCGCTTGCGGTAGTGCTCCTCGCCGGTCACAGCGTCGAGGCAGCGGACCACGCCGCCGCGGTTGTCCAGAATGTAGAGGCACTTCTCGTAGACCAGCGGCGACGCGATGCGGTTGCCGGCGAAGCGGAGGCTCCAGGCGACGTAAGCATTCGTGGTCGCGCCGTCTTTGAGCGAGACGTCGCCGGAGGCGCCGGGGCGGATCGCCGCCAGGACGCCCGTCATGCCGGTGAGGCGGTCGTAGGAATCGACATACAGCAAATCCGCATCGCCTGCGGGCGTGGTGGCGGTGCGGCCGGAACCGTTCATTTCCCAGAGCAGGTCGCCGGTCGTCGGGTCGTACGAGCGCATCCGCTTGCCGCCGGGGGCGACGAGCTCCGTGCGAAGGCTGTTCTTCCACACGTACGGCGTGGCCCAATTGGAGAGTTCGTCGCGGTCGACGCGCCAGCGCTCCTCCCCCGTCGTCGCGTCCAGGGCGAGGAGGAATGACTCCTTGTCGTTGTCGAACTGGATGTAGACGACGCCGTCGTGTAAGGCCAGCGAGCTGGCAGTGCCCCAGCCGAACTGCGTGGGGTAGGCGCCAAGATCCTTGGACCACACGAGCTCGCCCTCGCGGTCGTAGCAGTAGACGCCGTTCATGCCGAAGGAGGCGATCACGCGCTTGCCGTCGGTAACGGGCGTTTCGGTGGCGTAGGTATTGTTCGGGTGGATGTGCGAGGCGGGGCGACCTTCGCGGGCGGTGCGCTCCCAGCGGACGTCGCCCGTGGCGGCGTCGAGGCACAGCACTTTGCAGCGGACTTGAATGTTGGGCGGCGGGAAATTCGAGAACAGGGCGGCGAAGCCTTTGTCGCCGAAGCCGGGACCGTTGTTTTTGGGATCGGGCCGGGCTTCGTCGTCCGCCTCCGCGGTGGTGACGAAGATGTTGTCGCCCGCGGCGACGGGCTGCGACCAGCCGACGCCGGGCAGCTTGACTTTCCACGCGATATGGTCGTCGGGTCCCCAGGCGACGGGCAGCGCGGCGTCGTGAACCACGCCCCCGTAAGAGCCGCGGAATTGGGTCCAGTCCTCGGCGTGCAACGGCAGCGCACGGAACACGATCGCCGCGATGACCACGCAAAGCACGGCCCGATGACGAGCGAGACTCATGGCGGGCGCCTCCTGGTGCGGGCGTAGGAATTGGCGCATTATCGCCGCACAGGAGGGCTGGCCGTCAAGCGCACGGCGACTGCGGCGGCGACGATTCCGGTGCGGTCGCCGCTTCCACCGGCGGCGAAGGCGCGGCCGCTGGCGACGGCGCGGGCACGCTGTCGTACACGGCCTTCGGGATCAGTCGCAACTGGTCGACCACGCGGCGCACGCCTGGGATGCGGGCGACTTGCTTGACCAGCGGACTACGTTGGGCATCGTATTGCAGCGTACCGGAGAGGGTCACGGTTCCACTTTGAACCGTGGCCGAGACGCGGGCCTGCGACCCCGTTCCGCCGCGATTGAGACGCTGGCTGACGACCTTCAAGAGCGCTTTGTCCCCGGCATCGTTTCCACCAAACATCGTTCGACTCCCTGAAAAGAGTTCCGTCGGCGCCCATGAAAAGCGATCGGCGCCAGGATAGGGAATCGACCGTGTGGCCGGAGCTCGGTCATAGAGAGAAGATCGCCCGTCCACGAGTCATTGTAGACGTTCAGGAGCGTGGACGGGTGCGAAATCCGTTCAAATCGGCCTGATCGTACGTGGAATGTCCGCGATGCGCGGACGACACTGGCAGCGTCGTAGACGACCGCGGCGCTCAGCCGCGCGGCGAAGGGTTGGGCGGTCGGCGGTCGCGGGCGGCAGCGCGGCGGCCTTCGACGGCTTGCAGCTCCTGCCGTTGGCCCCACAGGTAGAAAATGAAGCCGGCCAGGGCGCCGACCGCGGTGGCGCTGAGCACCGAGAAGGCGCTCGTCGTGAACGAAGAATTCTCGGTGGCGGCCTGCGTGGTGAGCACCAGGCCGACTAGGCTGACGGCCAGGCCGAGGGCGTCGGACAGGATTTCCGAGATGCTCATGCTCATCCGGGCCAGGACGACGAGCTTGCCCAGGACCAACTGCAGCGCGAAGCTGACGACGCCCGCAACCATGATCGCGAACGCCACCCAGTGGAAGGCGGGGAACGAGAATCGCTCGGCCAGGGCGTAGATCGGCCGGAGGACGCCGGCTTTAGCCTGCTGGGCTTGGGGGTTTTGGTCGACCTCCTTGGCGACCTCGTCAATCGCGTCTTTCGCGTCGGCGACGGGTTCGGATTCAGCAGCAGGAGATGCTTCGGCCGACGTCGCATCAGTTTCGAGGGGCGTCGCGGGCTCTTCGACTGCGGCGGGACCGTTGTCAACTGGCGCGGCCACTTGGGCCCATCCGGGCGCGCACACGAGAGACAGGACAGCAATGACCGTCAAGAACTTCAGCGTTGGGGACATGATTCGATCCTCCCGGGGAGCGGCCGATGCGGGGAGCGCGGCCGCGACTGTATGGGAATTCGTCCCGCGGCGACGATTCTTGCCGCAGGCCGGACGAGGGAATGCCTGCAATCCTGGCGCCGATCGTCCAGAAACTCAAAATCCCAAATCCAAGACAAATCATCAGCCAAAATTACCAAACTCGAAGCCCAGCAGCGAGTTGGCGCATTGGGAGAGCTTGTCCTTTGGCGCTTGTTTCGAATTTCGTGCTTCGAGTTTCGGATTTATTGGCGAAGCCCAAATTATTCCCCCGGCATGCGAAGGGCGCGGACATCGCCCTCCCAGCGGAGATCGGTCAGCTTCTTGTTGTCCTGCTCGGTGCCGTAGCTGACCTGGCACATGTACTTGGGCAGGACCCAGTTCGAATTGAACGTCATCGGCAGGACCGGTCCGGAGGACGGAATCGCCATCAGGTTCTCGCGCAGCTCGAACAGCAGGGCCGAGTCGCCGCTGGGCGTCACGCCGCCGGTGTATTGCAGCTTGCCGTTAACCTCGCGGGCGACTAGCACCACGCGGATATTGCCCGCCTCGGTCAGCTCGTAACCGATGATCACGCAGGTAATCGTCTTGCGGTTCCTGTCCTCCTTTGCCTCTTCGGGAAGCGAAATGGGTGACGTTTCCTTCTTGAGCGCATCTTCGAGATGCTGCGACGAACGGTAATCGACGTTCCAGCTCCACAGGACGTGATAGGGGACGCTGCCGATGACGACCACCGCCGCGAACGCGGAGGCGACGCCGCTGATGCCGGCGTTGACGATCCAGAACCGCCGCGGCAGGTCGCGGAACAACAGCGCCGAGACTTTGAATGGCTTGAGGATGACGTCGAGGATCGACGCGGTCGTGTCGCGCTGCATGAGGATCACGAAGCCGACGATCTGGGCGCCGAGGAACGCGACGACGCCGAGCAGGAACTGAATGCCGCTCCACGCGGTGCGGAG
>JBIOVA010000279.1:0-41986 GCA_044867485.1 Lacipirellulaceae bacterium
GCATCGTACTTGGCCAAGAAAATGTCTCGCGATCCCGCGTTAGGGCCGGCGAGGCTGCCGCTGGTGCTGCCGGTGAAATAGACGTTGCCGCTGGCGTCCACGGCTACGGCGGAGCCAGTGTCGGCGCTGGCCGTTCCGATTTGCCGGGACCACGTGACCTGATAAGGGTCCTCGGCGTGGCCCAGTCGCGCTGCGCCGCAAACAAGCGAGAGCATACTGGCAGCGATCAAGATCTTGCGGGGTTTTATGGACACATTAGCACCTCTTCACGTAGGACGACTCAAGCATGATCAACGAACCGCAGAGACGAGAAGAATACCGGAATCGAATGGCTGGCCCGGCGCACCTGAGCTTATGCCGGCGTGCGCGCGCCGGCAAGCATTTTGACGTCGCCTGGAATGGGCAACGCCGAAAGTCCCTAAAGAATACCGGATTAAGTTCGCCGCTTTTGCCCGCTACGCGCGGGCGGGTTCGCGACGGGGTCGGCCATTGCCATTGCCTGACGGACTCGACGGCCGCGGACGGGCGGCCTGAACAACGATGCTGCCTGGCCCCAGGAGGCCCTCGACGCGCTGGCGGAGCTCGGGGTTCAGCTCGACGCCTTGCCAGCCGCTATCAAGCCACACCTGGGCTCCGTCTGCCAGGTCGAGCCGCAGTTTCAGCTTCTTTGAGCCGGGATAGCCGCGCAGGATTTCGCGGAGTTGCTCGAGGCCGCGCTCGCCGTGCTGCGACTCGTTGACGCGGACGATCACGCCGCTGGAGAATCGCGTCGCCAGGTCGGCCAACGGGATCAGCTCGTCGACGATGACGTTGACCTCCTCGGCGCCGGGGCGGCGGTCGATCTTGCCGCGGATCGCCAGGATGGCGTCGGGCTGCACGAGCGGGCCATGCTCGGCGAATTGCTCGGGCCAGAGGATGCAGCGGGTGATGCCATCGAGGTCTTCGAGGTCCCACATGGCGTACTTGGTGTGGACGCTCCCCGGGCGGGGGTTCTTGGTGTGCGAGAATTTGATGGCGGCGAGCATGCCGCCGAGCAGCACCTCGTCGCGGTGGGCGAGATTGGCGAGCGATTTGGCCGTGTGCGTGCAAAACGTGCGGAGCGTGGGCTCGAACTCCGCGAGCGGGTGACTCGACAGGTAATAGCCGAGCACCTCTTTTTCGCAGCTGAGTTGCTCCTTTTCGGTCCAGGGCGGCATGTCGGGGAGGGCGGAGGCGGCAGCGTCTTCGGCAACTTCGTCGTCGCCATCGTCGAACAAGCCCTTTTGGCCGCTGCGGCGATCGGCGGCGGCCGCGGCGCCGCTTTGCAGGGCACGGTCGAGGACGGCCAAGCCTGCGGCGCGGTGGCCGCCGAGGGCGTCGAAGGCGCCGGCTTTCACGAGGGCTTCGATCGTGGCTCGATTGCAAAGCTGCGGATCGACGCGTTCGCAGAAGTCGAAGATGCTCTTAAACGGTCCGCCGGCGGTGCGGGCGGCGACGATCGCCTCGGCGGCGCCGCTGCCGCACGCCTTGACGGCGCTAAGGCCGAAGTGGATTTTACCCGCAGCAACCTTGAAGTCGGGGTCGCACTGGTTCACGTCCGGCGGCAGGACGTCGATGTTCATCCGCCGGCAGTCTTCGATGTGCTCGACGAGCGCATCCTTGCTCTTAAAGTTGCGGCCCGGAATGTCGCACGAGAGCAAGGCCGCCATGAACTCGACGGGGTAGTGGGCCTTGAGGTAGGCCGTCATATAGGCGATGAGGGCGTAGGCAGTGCTGTGGCTTTTGTTGAAGCCGTAACCCGCGAACTTTTCGATCATGCCAAACAGTTCGCTGGACTGCTTTTCTCCGAGGCCCTGCGCCTTGGCGCCGGCGATGAACTCCTCGCGATACCGAGCGATGATTGGCAGCTTCTTCTTGCTAATCGCCTTGATGCAGGTGTAAGCGTTGGAGAGCGCGATGCCGCCAAGGCGGTTCAGGATGCGCATCACCTGTTCTTGATACACCATCACCCCATGCGTTTCGGCGAGGATGTCTTCGGTGACGGGGTGCGGGTACTCGGCCTGCTTGCGACCGTGTTTCACCTCGATGTACTGGTCGACCATGCCGCCTTCGAGCGGCCCGGGGCGGTAGAGCGCATTGGTGGCGATGATGTCGCGGAAGTGGTCGGGCTTCATCCGCTGGAGCAGGTCGCGAATGCCGCCGCTTTCGAGCTGAAAGATGCCCTTGGTTTCGCCGCGGCAGAGCAGGGCAAAGGTTTCCTGGTCGTCGAGCGGAAACTTGCAAGGGTCGATGCGACCACCGGTCATTCCGAGGTCTGCCGAGGAATCCGCGCGGACCCCTCGGGGGACCTCGGGGTGACTGGTGCTTGCCGTGCGGCGGGATTGCTCGATGAGCTCGACGCTGCGGGAGAGGATCGTGAGGTTACGCAGACCGAGGAAGTCCATCTTCAAGAGGCCGGCGGCTTCGACGTCGCCCATGGCCCATTGAGTGATGACTTCAGTCTTACCTTTGACGGTTTGCAGCGGCACGTACTCTTCGACCGGCTTCTCGGCGATGACCACCGCCGCGGCGTGCGTGCCGACGTTACGGGCGAGGCCCTCGATCTTGCGTGCGAGGTCGATCAGCTCGCGCACTTCGGCATTGCCGTCGTAGTTTTTCTTCAGCTCATCGCTCGTCTCGAGGGCTTTATCGATCGTAATGTGGAGCTGGTCGGGCACCATCGCCACGATTTGATCGACGCGCGGGATGGGCATGCTGAGCGTGCGGCCGACGTCGCGGATCGCGGCTCGCGCGGCGAGTGTGCCGAACGTGCCGATCTGGGCGACGTTGGCCTCGCCGTACTTTTCCTTGACGTACTGGATGACCTCGCCGCGACGCTCCTTGCAAAAGTCGATGTCGATGTCGGGGGCTTCGAGGCGGCTTTCGTCGAGGAATCGCTCGAACAGCAGGTCGTAGTCCAGCGGGCAGACGTGGCTGAGGTGCAGGCCGTAGCACACGAGCGAGCCGACGCCGGAGCCGCGGGCCGTGCAAGGGATGCCGCGTTCGGCGGCGAAGCGGACGAAGTCCCAGACGATGAGGAAGTAGTCGTTAAAGCCGAGCTTGCCGATGACGGAGAGCTCGCGGTCGAGGCGGTCTCGCACTTCGGTCGAGAGTTGGCCGTTCTCCCAGCGGTGCGGCTTGTCGGCGTAGCGCTCGTGGAGGCCCGCGAGGCACAGCTCGCGGAGGTAATCGTCCTTGGGCTTCGCCTCCGGCGTCTGGAAGCTGGGGAAGTGGCGTTTGCCGAGTTCGAGGTCGATGTCGACCGAGTCGGCGATCGCCTGCGAGCGGCGGATCGCCTCCTCCTGGTCGGGCAGAGCGGCAAGCATCTCTGCGGCGCTGCGAAGGTAGAATTGGTCGCCCTCCATCCGCATGCGGTTGGCGTCGGTGCGGTACTTGCCCGTGTTGATGCAGAGGAGCACATCCTGGGCGACCGCGTCGTCCTGGCGGACATAGTGGGCGTCGCAGGTGACGACCATGGGGAGGCCCATGCGATGGGCGACCTCGACGGCGGCCTCTTTGGCGAGCCGCTGGATTTCGAGGCCGTTGTCTTGGATCTCGATGAAATACCGGTCGCCGAACACACCGTGGAACCAGGCGGCGATTTTTCGGCCGGCCTCAATCTGGTCTTCGACAAGCGCGCCGCCCGCCGACGCGGTCTTGCCGCTGGAGCGCTCCAGCAGCGCGCGACTGAACTCGCCGCTGACGCAGCCGCTGAGGCAGATGATGCCCTCGGAGTACTGGGCGAGCAGCTCGCGGTCGATGCGCGGCTTGTGGTAGAACCCTTCGAGGAACGCGCGGCTGGAGAGCTTGATGAGGTTGCGGAAGCCGGTGGCGTTCTGCGCGAGCAGCGTGAGGTGGTAGGCCGCCTCCTTGCTGGTGGAGGCGCCGGACTGTTCGAATCGGCTGCCTGGCGCCACGTACGCCTCGTAGCCGAGCACCGGGTTGATGCCGGCGTCTTTGCAGGCTTTGTAGAACTCAACCGCGCCGTAGAGGTTGCCGTGGTCGGTGATCGCCAGGGCGTTCATGCCCAGCTCTTTGGCCCGGGCGACGAGTCCTTTGATGGGGCTAGCGCCGTCGAGAAGGCTGTAGTGGCTGTGGCAGTGGAGATGAACAAACGGCGGAGCGGACAAGGGGTGCCTCCTGCTAATGCGGCGCGTGACGGCGTGGCGACGAAACGTGCTAGCATTCTAGCGAGTCGACGCGGGCTGCGCGGAGGGCGCCGTATCTTGTTGGCGCGCATGAAATCGGGGGGCTACCCAGCCCCCCGCTCGTTGACTTCCGCTGATCAACGCCGCCGTGTCAGCGTGGACGATGGCGACGCCGCGCACGCGTGAGTCCCGCGACGGCAAGTGTGCCCAGGAACATGCCGCTTGGCTCGGGCACTGCCTGGAACATATTGTCGGCCACGTATCCGGCAATGCGATTGCCCAGCATCGTGCCGTCGACCTGGTCGAAGATCCAGTGGATGCCAAGGTAAATGCGGCTCATCGCGTTCTCGCTCTCGGGCGTGTTCTCCATGCCTTCCTTGCCGAGGCCCCACTCGTCGAAGGGTTGGGTGAACGCGGAGTACTGGCGCTCCATGCCGGCGACGCCTGCGGCGTCGAACTCGGCGGAGAGCAGCGTGTATTGGGCAGTGACCAGGTCGCCCGCGTCATAGAGCGCGTCGGCCGCCTCGAAGTCATTGCCGAAGAACAACTCGAGCGTCTTGTAAACGGCTCCGCCCATCGTAGCGTGACCGGAGGTCCACGCGGGGAAGGGGGGAGTGAAGTCGTCGGTCGTGGAGGCAGGCGCGTCGCCTGGGCCGCCCAACGGCATCCAGATCACGTCCTCGACGGTGTTTGGGTTGCCGTCGTCGTGGCCCTTCGTACCGTCCAAGCGATCACCCTGAATGGCGTTGATCGGCCGCCAAAAGTTGTACTTGAACTTGGCGTCCCAGGCGGCGATCGCAGCGTCGGCCTGGGCGACCGACGCCATGGCGAAGAGCCGGGCGTTGTCGGCTTCGGACGTGCCGATCTGCTTGGCGATCTCTGTGACGTTTCGCAAGAACAGCGCCGGCGGCGACCCCAGAGGAGCCCGATCATAGCCCCAGAAGAGTCCGGTATTCTCCATTGGCGTGGTGCGCACGGCGCTGTTGACGTCGCCGAAGGTCTTCACCTGATTGAAGGCAGCCGTGTAGGCCGGGTCCGTCAGGGCCGGCAGATCAGGCAACTCGTCGATGAAGCCGTCGAGCATCGCTACATCGGGGGCGCCGAACGGCGTGACGGTCCCCCACCCCGGCCCCCACGGGTCCTGCCCTGGCTGCGGGCGCCACTTGCCCGGGCCGTCGAGCACAACGTACGGCTCCCACAAATTCTTGTCGGAGCCATCGCCCGTGCGGTCGACGACGCAGCCTTGGGCGATCAGAGTGCCCAACGCGATGCCGTTGTCCTTGGCCGCTCCGGCAGGGATCATCGCCATCTTGGCATCGTACACCGATTGCAAGCTCGATAGCTCGCCGGGATAGCAGTGCTTCAGCACCTGGTAGGCCGCTTCGTGGACGGCGGCGCTCACGTCGGTGTTTGGCGCCGCGTGCCCCGTGAACAAGAATGGCTGATGCGTGCGATCGACGGCCTGAAACACGTCGTAGATCGCCGTGTTCACCATGGCGATCGAGCGCGTCGACCAACCGGGGTTCGCGCTGTGGTCGGGCTTCGCGCCGTTTTCCTGCAGGATGTCGTGCAGCGCTGTGTTCCATTCCAACACAACATCCGCCGAGACCGTCGCCGGAACCGCCGCGACGAGTGCGGCAATCGTGAGAAGTGAACGACGTCTGTGGATCATGGAAGTCAATTCCGATTTTCAAAAGAGTGACGTCAAAGCAGGCCCAAGATGGTTCAACCCGAGGTCGGGGTTCGCCAGAGATCTCTGCGCGCGCCCTCGCGCCCGGAAATGCGACGGCCGTACGGCGCGACTTGCTGGAATGAGCCCGGCTCAGACAATCAGCGACACCAGGAAAGCAAGCCCACAGAATCTTGCCGTTAGCCAATGGCTGACTGCAAGTCCCCTCCTGCATCGTGGCCGTGGGGTTCCGGCCTGTCAAGAATATTCATTGCCATACCGCCAAACGGGCGATGGCCGGCTCCTGCTTAATAGGACCGATTCCGTTTTGGGGGCGTCACTCCCCCCCATCTGGGTCGCCAATCGTTCGCAGGTACTCGGCCAATTGGGCCTGCAGGTCTAAGAGTTCCTGCCAGTTGGAAAGCGGCAGCACGGCCTTGCCGTTTTGCTCGTCGATGGCGGCCGACTGCACGAGTTGCCGGGCTTTGAGGTGCAGGTACTCGAGAATCTCGGAGACCTGCGCCGCCTGCCCAGGGCTGAGCGCCGCCGGCAGGTCCGGCGGCTGCGGCATGTGCAGCGTGCTTTGCAAATCCTCGGAGGCGCCCAGTCGCAACTCGAAACTGATCGACTGCGAGTCGACGCGTTGTGCGAGTTGGTCGGCGATCAACTCGCTGGTGTCGGTGATGCCGTCGCCGCGCAATTCTTCCAAGCGGCCGGCGATTTGCTCCCGCGTGCCGAAGAGCAGAACGGATCGCCCCAGCGAGATCACGTCGCCAAACCGCAAGATGCGGAGCTGCGTGTCCTCGCCGTTGACGCGCGTGCCGTTGGTACTCTCCAGGTCGGTGAGAACCAGCTTGCTCTGGTCTTCCTGGATTTTCAGGTGGAAGCGACTAATCCGTTCGTCGTTGAGCTGAACGGAATTGCCTTCCTCGCGGCCGATCGTGACGGGCGGATCCAGATCTTCGAAGACCTGTCCGCGGTCGGCGCCGTCCAAGACTCGCAAGGTGACCCGTGACATGACCGCCGGCCGGCGCCGCCCCTGGTGTCGCAAAACTCTGGTCCCACCGCCGGCGGACGATTCAAGTCGCGCCCCTTGCCCCATTGGCGCTTATAGCACGTGGAGTGTACCCGGGCAAGCAAAACCAGCCCTCGCCGAGAGGCGGAAATCCCGAGGACCGGCGGATACGCCTGCCAGGAGGTTTGGACGGCCCGAGGCGGCGACGCCTGGGGCTCACCTCACAAGCAACTGTGCCTCACGCCGGGGCCTCGTCGCCCACCGGAGTCGCCCCCGGGGGCGGGGTCCCGCCGCCGGCGCGGACATACGAGGTGCGGCCACGTGCATAGTCTGCGGCCGTTGGTAACTCGGCGTCGGATTCGCCAGCGGCCTGCTGGCCGGCATCGAACAACCGCTGGAGGAATGGCCGGCACCACCCGCAACCTGTGCCGGCGCCGAAGCAGTCGGACAACTGCCCGACGCGCTGTGGCCGCTCGAGGCGGATGAAGTTCTCGACCTTCCGCCGCGTGACGTGAAAGCAGAGGCAGAGCTCGTCGTCATCATCCATGGTTGAGAATTCAATGGACAGGATAACAGGATGCCGAGGATCGACAGGATTGGGGAAGGAGTTGGCCGAGGACTACAAGATCATTTTACGCCTCCCTTAACTTCATCCTGTCGATCCTGCCAATCCTGTTATCCTGTCCATTTCCGGATCAAGCCTCGAAAGTCGCCAGTCGCAGGGCCACGCGGCAGGCGGCGGCGAACTCGTCGATCTCGACGTACTCGTCGACGGTGTGAATCTCGTGCTGGCCGCAGCCGAGCGTGACGGTGGGGATGCCGTTGTGTGTGAGCCAGTTGGCGTCGAGCCCACCGTTGGCGATGGCGAACTCTGGTTCCAGGCCCTCGGCGGCGATGGCTGTCACGGCGGCCTCGACGCAGGGTTCGATGCGATCCAGACGGAACGACTCGTAGTCGAGCCGGCCGGCGATGGTCACGCGGCCGCAGGCGCCGCTCTCGCTGCGCACCGACTTGGCGGCCTTGTGAAACGCGCGCTCAATTTCGCTGACGATTTTATCGCGGAACTTAGGGTCGTGGCTGCGGGCCTCCACCTTGATCTCAACGCGGTCGGTCACCACGTTCGTCGCCGCGCCGCCATGGATGACGCCGACGTTACTCGTGCCGCGGCGGCCCGCTTTTTCCACGAGCCCATGCCAGCCGTCGCGCACCAGATCGGCGATCGCGAGCGACGCGACGGCAATCGCGCTGACGCCTTGCTCGGGATGCATGCCCGCGTGGCTGGCGACGCCTTCGACGGTGACGAACATGCGGTAGCCGCCGGTGGCGCCGAGCTTGAGCCGATGCGCGGCGCCGCCGTCGAAGTTGAACGCCAGCACCGGTCTCTTCAGCATCGGTACGTGGACGTATCGGGCGCCGTGCAAGCCGGCTTCTTCCTGCACGGTCCACAGGAAGGTGAGCGGCGGGTGCGGCAAGCCCTGCTCGAGGATCGCCAGGGCGGTGGCCAAGAGGACGGCGCAACCCGTGCGGTCGTCGCCTCCCAGGGCGGTTTCGCGGCTGGCCGCGGTGATGCGCCGGCCTTTGCGAACTGGTCGGGCGCCGGCGCAGAGCGGCACCGTGTCCATGTGGGCCGAGAGCATCCGCCGCGGGGCTCGCATCGTTCCGGGCAGCCGCAGGGCGAGATTGCCGCACGCGCCGCCGAGGGGCGATTTCTTGAACGCCTGATCCGACGCCCAGACGCCGGCGGGCACGGGACAGCGTTCCAGTTGCGCGCGAAGGAAGTCGACGACCGCCTGCTCGCCGCTGCTCGGTCCCGGGAGTTCAAGCAGAGCCATCAACAGATCGACGGCGCGACGACTGGCGGCGTCGAGCTTCGCAGGCTTCTTTTCCACAACGGACACAGCTACAGCCTTGGTTTCAATTAGGCGGCAATCGCATGCGGACTCGGGGAGCGCCCTGACGTGCATGCTATCAGGATTGGCTCCGGGCGTCGTCGTGAATCTTTGCCCAGTCGTCAAACTCCTTCGTCGCAAGGGCGACTGCTGGCGCGATGGAGGGCCGAAACTCGCGCCGCGCGGCAAAGTCTGCGGCCGCCGCACAGAGCGCCGCAAGGCGGCCGCGCGGGCATACCGATCATTCCCACGAGGGAGTCTGCGCAGACCCTCGCACGGTCGGTTGCGCGCAACCGCGCGCCTCAGGAGTCGCTTACGCCGATGCCTTGGAAACGCCGTCAGCCGAGGTGGCCCTATGTGGTCGCGCTCGGCGGCCTGTTCATGCTCACGTTGCTGGTTCCGTGGTGGGGACGCCGCGACCACGCGGAACGCGTCGCTTTCCAGGCGGTGCGGATCGCGCGTCCGGCGCCGCAGCGCGCTCCGTCGACGCCTGAGCCACCGCGCAGCGGCTGGGCGGCGCCCGCGCTGCCGCCGCTCGCTGGATTAACTCCCGAAGTCCAGCAGCCCGAGCTCGCCGATCCGCCGCTAGCGGCGACGGCGCAGTCCGGCGCCGTCGTGGAATCGGATGATTATGTCGTGGTGGACGAGCCGCTCGTGGAAACGACGCCGACGGTTGACCCCGCGGCGCCGGCGATGGTCGCCGCGGTCGAGGACGACGAAACGACCCCGTCCGCCGTCGCGGAGAGCTTCGCGATGCGGCCGTCGGGGCAGAGCGTCGTGGTGCGCAGTGCGCCGGCGCCGGTCGCGCCCGAGCGATCGGCGGCGTCGCTGGAATCGCTGGTCCGGGTGCGCGACGCGCTGGTGAGCTTGATGGAACAAGCGCGTGAACGCCAACACGCCGCTGCCGCGGAGGCGCCCGCGCCGCAGCGCGTCGTCGTGCACAGCGAGAATGACCGGCTTGCAATGGTCCCCGAAGTGGGCGGCCCCGCGGCGCCGCCGGCCCCGCAGCGAGCGACGACCGCGCCGCCAGCGTCGTCCGAAACAGTTCCCGCGCTCCCCGCGTTGCGCCAACCGCCGACGGCACTCCTCCGCGACTTCGCCGCCCTGAAGTCGAGCACGCCCGCCGCTACGTGGGCCGACGCCGTGGAGTCGCGACTCGATCAACTCGCGGCGGCCCCGGCGCCTGCGCCCCGTGCGCTGCAGACGACGCTCGCCCAATTGCGGACGTTGTCCGTCGAAGGATTGGAAGCCGCGGCGACGACGCCGGATCCGGCCACGCAGTCGGCGTGGATTCGCGCCAGCCGGGCGCTTGACCGGCGCCTGCCAGTGTGGCAACTGCTCTTGGACGAGCGCACTCGTCGCGATCTCGAAGCGTCGGCGGCTTCCGCTTCAAGCGACGGCGCGCTGCTGCAAGCGCTGCACGAAGTCGCCGCATTGACCGCCGGCGCCGCCGAGGGCGCCGCGTGGCGCCAATACCTGCGACTGGACGACCTTGCCGGGCTCACGAGCATCGCCGGCGACGACTATCTCGAAGCGCGGCGGGCCGCCTCGCGCGATGTGCTGACCCGGATGGCCGACCCACGGCTGAGCGCCGACCAGCGCGAGTTCCTCGCCCAGCCGCCATTGGCCGCGCTGGGCCGCGAGCTGCGTCCCTGGGCTCGCGGCGTGGTGTCGCTTGACGCGCTGGCCGCGCTGGTCGAGCACTACGAGCAAACCGGCTCGCTGGGCGACGCCGAGGCGATCGCCGAGTTGCGGCAGCGGATGCGGTGGTCCGACGACCCGCGGCTGGCCGTGCTGGCCGACGATCTCAACCGCAATTACCGCAACGCCAACGTGCGCGTGGCATTGGCGGCCGAGATGTTTAACCGGCTGATTCCGCCGCAGGACCCCGTTGCGGCGCGCGTGAATGAAACGATCGGCGGGACCGACGTGCGCGGCCGGAGCGTCACCGAAACGCAGGTGCACGTGCGGCTGATCCCCGACGCCGCGATGTGGCGGCTCGCCCTCGAAGTGCAGGGGACCGTGCAATCGCGAACCTATTCGGACGTCGGTCCGGCGCGGCTGCGGAATGCGACGCGGATGGAGTACGACGCCAGCAAGCTGATCACGCTCGACCGCGCGGGACTGCAAATCGGCCCGGCCCAGACGCAAGTGACCGGCCGCAGCCAACTTTTGGGGGTGGACAGCGGCGTGCCCTTGTTCGGACCGATCATCGAGGACGTCGTACGCGACCGGCACCAGGAAAGCAAGGCGGCGGCCATCGCTCAGGTGAAAACCAAGGTCGGACGCGAAGCGCGGCGGCGGATGGATCGCGAGGCCGACGCCAAGTTGATGGAGCTCAAGCAGCGGATCGCCGATGGCGTGTTCGGCCCGTTGGACCGGTTCGCCGTCGACTGCCAACCGGTCGACATGAGCACGACCGAGGAGCGGGCCGTGGTGCGGCTCCGCTTGGCGTGCGATCAGCAATTGGCCGCTCACACGCCACGGCCTTCGGCTCCGTCCGACAGCCTCGCGAGCTTGCAACTTCACGAGTCGGCGATCAACAACGCGATCCGCGGCATGGGGCTGGAGCGGAAGCGGTTGACGGTGGGCGAGTTGCACGAGCTGCTAACGACGAAGTTCACGCAGCGCGACGTGGCGCCGCCGTCCGATTTGCCGCGGCGGGCCTTGGTCGAGTTCGCCGCCCACGACGCGGTGCGCGTGACGTGCCGCGACGATGCCGTCGAGCTTTCGATGCACATTGTCGAACTTCGCAAGGGCCGCGACAGCATTCGCAACGTCGTGGTCCACGCCTTCTACAAGCCGGTTGTCGACGGGCTCGAGGTGCGGTTGGTCCGCGACGGCGGGCTGCAGTTCGAAGGCGCCCACCTGCGGACGGGGACGCGGCTGGTGCTGCACAGCGTGTTCGGCAAGCTGCTGCAGAAGGGCCAGGATGTGCCGCTCTTGGCCAAGCGGTTCAACGACGACCAGCGATTCACGGGGCTGATGGTCACGCAGCTCGTGATCGACGACGGCTGGGTGGCGATGTCGTTGGGACCGGCGCTGCCCAACCGCACGGCATGGCGGACGCGCACCGGCGCGATGCGATAATTCGCCGGTTAGCCGCGACGCGGCAGCGGAGCGCGGAGCCGTCACACGCGCCGCATGAGCAAGATGAGCAGCCCGGCGGCCGCGCCCGAGTCCATGGCGGCAATGAACTCCCGCCCATACCCGCCGCCCTTGGCGGCGTCGAGCTGCGCGACGATGGCCAGCGCCGTGAGCGGGACGTAGACGATCAGCGCCAGCAGCACGCGTCCGCGGCCCGGCGCCCCGGCCAGCGCCGTTCCCCACGCCGCCAGAGCCACCGCCCCGGCCAGAGGCAACGGCGCGCCAAGCTGCACGACAATCGCCGCGGCGACGCTGAGCAAGAGCAGCGTCGGGGCGAGCATGGGCGAGGAAAGTTGTCGCTGGTGCGGCGTCATGCCTCCAGCATGCTTACCGCGACGACGTTCGTCTAGTCACTTAGCCCCCGGTCAGTGACCGGGGGCTAAATGATTCAAGTGCCCGCGCCGGCTTCTTTGTCCTTCGCCGACTCGTCGCCGGTGCTGCGCATGATCGACGGGCGTTTGGGCTCCGCCGCCGTGCCCGGGACGATGCGGGCGCCGGGGGATGTTTCCTCCATGATCTTCTTGAGCTGCTCGGAATCGATCGTCTCGTGCTCCATGAGCGCGGCCGTAACCGCCTCGAGCGCCTGGCGACGTTCGCCGAGGATGTTGCGCACGCGTTCGAGGTTTTCGTCCAGGATGCGCTTCACCTCTTGGTCGATTTCGCGGGCCGTCTCTTCGCTGTGATGCTGCACACGGCCGAACTCGGCGCCGCTGTAGATGAACGGGCTGCGATTGCTCTCGCGGAAGTTCACGCGGCCCAGGCGGCTCATACCGAAGTCCATGACCATGCTGCGTGCGATTTCGGTGGCGCGCTCCAGGTCGTTCTGCGCGCCCGACGAAATGTCCTCGAAGATGATCTCCTCAGCCACGGTGCCGCCGAGGCACACTTGGATGCGGCTCTCCAGCTCGCCGCGCGTCATCAGATACCGGTCCTGCTCGGGTCGCTGCATCATGTAGCCCAGCGCCGCGAGGCCGCGGGGAATGATCGAGACTTTGTGCACGGGGTCGGTGTTGGGGAGCGAGTAGGCGATCAGGGCGTGACCGCTCTCGTGGTAGGCGACGCGAAGCTTCTCTTCCTGGTGCATCACCTTCGACTTCTTTTCGAGGCCAGCGCCGGCGCGCTCGACGGCTTCGTTGAGCTCCTCCATGCCGACGGCCTTCTTGCCGTTGCGGGCGGCTAGCAGGGCGGCCTCGTTGACCACGTTGGCCAGGTCGGCTCCGACGAAGCCGCTGGTAATCGCGGCGACTTGCTTGACGTTGACCTCCTCATCCACCTTGATCTTCTGCAGATGGACTTCAAGAATCTCCTCGCGGCCGGCCACGTCGGGGCGGTCAACCAGCACGTGGCGGTCGAACCGGCCCGGGCGGAGCAGGGCGGGGTCGAGCGTTTCGGGGCGGTTCGTGGCGGCCATAATGATGATGCCGCTGTTGGTGCCGAAGCCGTCCATCTCCACGAGCAGCGCGTTGAGCGTTTGCTCGCGCTCGTCGTGGCCGCCGATCTGGCCGCTGCCGCGGGTCTTACCCAGGGCGTCGAGCTCGTCGATGAACACGATGCATGGGGCGCGCTGCTCGGCCTGTTGGAACATGTCGCGCACGCGGGCGGCGCCGACGCCGACGAACATTTCGACGAAGTCCGACCCGCTGAGCGAGAAGAACGGCACGCCCGCCTCGCCGGCCACGGCCTTGGCGAGCAGCGTCTTGCCGGTGCCGGGAGGGCCGACCAACAGCACGCCCTTGGGGATGCGCCCGCCCAGGCGGTGGTAGCGTTCGGGGTTCTTGAGGAAGTCGACCACTTCGCGCAGCTCTTCGACGGCTTCGTCGATGCCCGCGACGTCTTCGAACGTGACCTCGATGTCTTCCTGGGCGTAGAGCTTGCCGCGGCTGCGGCCGAACGCCATCGGCGAGCCCGCGCCGCCCATCCGCCGGAGCATGATGATCATCAGCATGACGAACATGCCGGTGAGCACGAGGATCGGGATGTAGCTGATGAGCGGGTTGGGCGGCGGCTCGTTACCGTATTCGGCGATGTTGTTGTCGCCCAGCAGCTTGAGCAGTCGCTCGGCGGCGGGGACGCTCGAGTCGACGCGGAACGGAATCCGTCGCGGGCTGCTGTACGCCGCGGGCGTCCCGGAGGCGCCCTCCGGCGGGAGCTGACGTTGGCTGCTCTTGATGGTGCCCGTGACTTCCGTCGTGCCGATGCGAATGTCCTGGGGTTCGCTCAGCATGTACTCGACGGGCGGATTGATCGCGCGGTTGACGACCGTGATGTACTTGTCCGCGTCGTCCGGCGCCTGGGGATTGCTGGCGATGACGAGCTTCTCGAGCTCGCTCCAGGAGATGGTGAGCTTGTCGTGGGCGCCCCACACCGTGACCAACAGCAAGAGCAGGACGCCAAGCCCCAGGAGATACCACAGCAGGTTGTTGGCCTGCGGGGCGGGCTTCTTCTCGGGCGCCTTGGGCTTGGGAGCGTCTTTGGGTTGATCCATGAAACTTATCCGGAGTCGTGCGAAGGGGCCCGCGGGGGCGTGCCGTCATCTTAGCGGGTGGTTCGCCTGTCCCGCTCGCGGTGGGAGTTGTCGATGACAGTTTCAACATTTAGCCCCCGGTCAGTGACCCGGGGACGAAGCGGCCGTTACAACCGCCACCGTGCCGTTCCTTACCCTATGCTAGACTAGCACTTACGTTGCCTCAACGAGCGCACCAGGACAATCATTGCCGCCTTGCCGCCGTCGTCAAGCCTTCGCTAGAATGCGCGGTTCGCCGCGGCGTGGCTGAAGTTGATGGGGGAGATTGTTACCGACCGGCGAAACACGCGCCGGCTTTGTGAATACGTTGGCGACGCAAGGGATGTGCGGGCAACGCGGTCGAATCCGCCGTTTGTGACGGTTATGCCAAAAGCAGCCAAACGCGTCGCGGTCTTCGGCTCCACGGGGAGCATTGGCCGCAGTGCGCTGGAGGTGATCGCCGCCAGTCAGGGCCGCCTCGAAGTTGTCGCGCTGTCGGCTCGGACGAAGCTCGCCGAGCTAGTCGAGCAGGCCCGCCGGCATCGCCCTCGGTGGGTGGTTGCCAGCGATGCTAAGGCGGCCGCGGCGTTCGACTGGAGCGATCTGCCCAAAGGCTGCGAGCTGGTGACCGGCCCCGACGCGCTGGTGAAGATCGCCGGCGCCGAGGACGTGGACGTGCTGCTGGCAGCCATCGTGGGCCGCGCGGGGCTGGAAAGCACGTGGGCCGCGCTGGAAAGCAAGAAAACCGTCGCCCTGGCGAACAAAGAGACGCTGGTGATGGCCGGCGAGCTGGTGACGCAGCTCGCCCGCAGGAGCGGCGGCCAACTGTTGCCGGTGGACAGCGAGCACAGCGCGCTGTTCCAGGCCCTGAAAGCCGGCGAGTCGCGCGAGGTCGAGCGGCTAATCCTCACGGCCAGCGGCGGCCCGTTCAAACACCTGTCCCCCGCGGAATTGCAACAAGTCACGGTCGCCGAGGCCCTGGAGCACCCCACGTGGTCGATGGGGCCTAAGATTACCATCGACTCGGCCACGATGATGAATAAGGCGCTGGAGATCATTGAGGCGCATTGGCTGTTTGGGGTGGACGCGGCCCGCATCTCGGTGGTGATCCACCCGCAGTCGATCGTCCATTCGCTGGTAGAATTCGTCGACGGGTCGGTGTTGGCCCAGATGAGCCCGCCGGATATGCGATTGCCGATTCAATACGCCCTGTACTATCCCGAGCGAGTGCCGGGGGTGGCTGCGCGGCTCGATTGGCGGAAGACGCTGCGGCTAGAGTTCGAGGCGCCCGATCGCGAGCGATTCCCGGCGATCGCCTTGGGCGAAGAAGCCGCGCGGTCGGGAGGCACGGCGGGCGCCGTGCTGAACGCCGCCAACGAAGCGGCCGTCGAGGGTTTTCTTGACGGCGAACTTCATTTTACCGAAATCGTCCCCGCGTGCCGCAGCGTGCTCGGGGCGCACCATTTTGAACCGAATCCCACGCTCGAGCGGTTGCTGGCCCTCGACCGCTGGGCGCGGCAGGAGATTTCCCGGTGGGTATGTGCTTAATTGCGGCGGCCTTGGATCCCAGCTCTCTGGCGCATTGGGCGCTGGTGATCATCCAGGTGATCCTCGGGCTGGGGTTTGTGATTTTCGTTCACGAGCTGGGCCACTTCCTCGTCGCGAAGGCCTGCGGCGTGAAGTGCCCCAAGTTCTACCTGGGGTTCGACGTGCCCTTCGGCGAGTTGCTCAACAAGCTGCTGCGGCGCGAAGGCGAGTTCAAGCTGTTCGGCGTGGGGATTCCGCGGACAATCGGCCCGCCGGTCAAGTGGGGCGAAACGGAGTACGGCATCGGCATCCTGCCGCTGGGCGGCTACGTGCGGATGCTGGGCCAGGACGACGATCCGGCGAACTATCAGGAGCAGCTTCGCGAGTCGATGGTCGACGGCAACTCGCCGGACGCCAAAGAGGTCGTCGGCCCGGACGGCAAGACCTACCTCGTCGACAAGCGTAGCTACATGGCTAAAAGCGTGCCGCAGCGGATGGCGATCATCTCGGCGGGCGTGATCATGAACGTGATTTTTGCGTTCATCTTTGCGGTGATCGCGTACCGGATCGGCGTGCCGTTCAACCCGAGCATCGTCTCGCAAACTGGCCCCGGCTTGCCGGCGTGGCAGGCCGACGTGCGCCCGGGTGACGAGATCGTGAAAGTGGGCGACGTGCCCAATCCGGCGTTCACCGAACTCTTGGCCGCCGTGACGCTCGGCGATATGGAGGCGGGGATTCCGTTCGTTATCCGTCGCGAGGACGAACCGGAGCTGCTCGAAAAGCGGCTGACCGCGCGGCAAGGGCCCGAGCGGCCTCTGGTGGGTCTGGCGCCGCCGTGGTCGCTGCGACTTCGCAAGCCCCAACCCGTGATGGAATTCTCCGGCACGGCGCGGGATGCGAGGCCGCCGCTGGCCGGCGACGATGAGATCGTGGCGGTCGACGGCCAGCCGGTGACGAGCTACGCCGAGTTTTCGAGCATTCTCGCCCAACGGCCCGACGAGCCGTTGGTCGTCCAGGTGCGTCGCGGCGGCAAGCCGCCGACGGACGATCCGTACGGGCCGCGCTCCGGCGGCGAGCTGGTGGACGTGACCGTGCCGCCGCGGCCGATGATGACCCTCGGCCTGGTGATGCAGATGGGTAAAGTGGTCGCCGTGCAGGACAACTCGCCGGCGGCCAGCAAGATTCAGCCGGGCGACTTCATCGACCGCATCAGCGATGCGGCGGAAAGCCCGGGGAGCGGCGAGGGGTCGCGCGACGCGCTCGCGCTCGACCCCATGAAGCTGCCCGAAGATCTTCGCCGCATGGCGAACGACGATCGGGAGGTCGAGATCTCGGTGCGCCGCGCCGGCAGCGGCAGCGAGGGCCGGCAGCAGAGCGAACCGATCGTGATCGCACTCCGCAAGCCGGCGTGGCTCGAAGGCGCGCTGGGGCCGGCCGATAACGATCCGGTCGTGGCGCCGGCACTGGGCATTGCGTATCGCGTGCTGAGCGTGGTCGCTCGCGTCGAACCGGATGGCCCCGCCGCGAAAGCAGGCATGGAAGAGAACGACGTGGTGACGCAGGCCGAGTTTATCCTGCCGGAGGACATGAAGAAAAAGCCGACGATTCCGCCGATCATCTTCAACCGCGACGAGAGCGAGGCGCAGGCGAATTGGCCGGCGCTGATGGCCGTGCTGCAGGAACTTCCCGCGGGCTCTCAAGTGAAGCTCACGTTCAAGCGCGGCGACGCGGTGCGCTCCGCGACGCTGACGCCTCAACCCGCGCCAGGGTACTTCGTCGCCGAGCGCGGCTTTGCGTACGACTGGGTTGAGCGGGTTCGCATCGCCGGAACTTGGAGCGAGGCGGTGAGCCGCGGCTGGGACGAGACAGTCAGTTCGCTGGGGTTGGTCTACCGGTTCCTGAGCAAACTGGGCACGCAGGTGTCGGTGACGTCGCTGGGCGGACCGTTCACCATCGCCCAGGCGGCGGGGTTCTCGGCGTTCGAGGGTCCGGGCAAGCTGCTGGTGTTTCTCACGATGCTGAGCGCCAACCTCGCGGTGATCAACTTCCTGCCGATTCCGCTCTTGGACGGCGGGCACATGGTGTTTCTGCTGTGGGAAGGCATCCGCGGCAAGCCGGCTGGCGAACGGTTTGTGATGGCGATGCACGCCGCGGGCTTCGTGTTCATCATCACGCTGATGGTGTTCGTGCTGGGGCTCGACGTGCGGCGGTTGTTCTTTACCTGAACGCCGCTAGCGATCACGTCACAAAAGATTGCGAGCCGGGGCGTCTCGCCCCTCGGCGCTTTCAGAGCGGCAGCGCGTCCACCTCCGTCCCCGCCGCAAGCTCATAGTCCCCCTCGGCCAGCGCCGCCAGGCAATCGCTCCGCGTGAGCGTCGCAAGATCCGCCGATCCCTTCCAATCCAGCGCCTCGACAACAGGTCGCCCTGTGCTTGCATCTTCGCGAATCACCCGGCACGGTTGGTACGTCGGCCGTTTGCCGCGATGCACGATTTTGGTCGCAAGCACTGCTCGCCGAGTGGCGGGCGGCGCGAACGGGGCCCCGGCCAGCACGGCCAGCGCGGGTTCAACGAACAGTTTGAACGACACAAACGTGCTCACAGGGTTACCGGGAAGTCCGAAGATCAGCGTGCGGCAACCGTCGGCCTCTCGCACCCCAAACCACAGCGGCTTGCCGGGTTTGACGCGCACCTGGTGGAAAACTTCCTCGACGCCGAGTTCCGCGAAGATTCCCGGCGCCAGATCCTTAACGCCCGCCGACACGCCACCGGAAACCAGTAGCACGTCGCACGCCAGCCCGCGGGCGATTTTTTCGCGCAGCTCGTGAGGATCGTCGCGGGCCACGCCGAGATCGACGGCGGTCGCCCCAACCGTCGCGAGCGCGGCCAGGAGCATGGGGCCATTCGAGTTACGAATCTGGCCCGGGCCCACGGCTTCGTGAGCCTCGACGAGCTCATCACCTGTCGGCAGGACGCCGACGCGCGGTCGCGGGTAGGCCGCAACTTCCGCCTGGCCGATCTCGGCAAGCAAGGCGATGTCGAGTGCACCAAGCCGCTTGCCGGCCGAGAGGACGACCTGCCCGGCATGAAATGACGCGCCGCGCTGGAGCACGCATGATCCCGCCGCGACGCCGGCCGCCGGGTTGCGAATCGTCGCATCGTCGAGCTGCTTGCAGTCTTCCCACTTTACGACGGCGTCGGCGCCCGCGGGGACGGGCGCGCCTGTCATCACGCGGATCGTCGTGCCGGGTTCGACCGAGCGTGTGGGAACGGCTCCGGCGGTAACCAGTTCCGTGATTCGTAGCGTGGGCAAGCGGTCGCTCGTGGCGATGGCGAATCCATCGACGACCGACTTGTCGAACGGCGGGGAATCGACGCGGCTGGTCACGTCCTCGGCCAGCCGCAGGCCGAGTAGCGCGCTAAGCCGCAAGCGGCTGGGCGGCAACGGCTGCACGTTGCGGCGGACGCAGTCGAGCGCTTCGATGACCGTGATCATGTTTCACATTGAATGGACAGGATAACAGGATCGGCAGGATTTACAGGATTGAATCCGCAGACCAAGCCACTCAGATCCTGTCCATCCTGAACATCCTGTTATCCTGTCCATTCACGACGGGCGAATTCACACGGCTAAGAACTTTCGCAGGATGTCGTACCCCGCGTGCGTCAAAAAGCTTTCCGGATGGAACTGCACGCCGTAGAGCGCGTGTTTGCGGTGCTGCACGGCCATGATCTCGCGGCCGCCTGCCGGGTTGTCGCTCCAGGCGGTTATCTCGAACTCGTCGGGGAGCGTGTCCGGTTTGATGACGAGGCTGTGGTAGCGCGTGGCCTGGAAGGGATTGTCGAGCCCCGCGAACAAGCCGCGGCCATTGTGGTGGATCATGTCGGTTTTACCATGCATGAGCCGGTCGGCCCGCACGATGCTAGCGCCAAACGCCTGGCCGATCGACTGGTGCCCGAGGCAGACGCCTAACAGCGGCAGCTCGCCGGCGAGCCGCGTGACGCACTCGACGCTCACGCCCGCTTCGGTCGGCGTGCAGGGCCCCGGCGAGATGATGACGCGATCGGGCTTCAATGCCAGGATCTCGTCGACGGTAATCTGATCGTTGCGGTCGACGCGAATCTCCAGCCGCGGGTCGATCTCTCCCAACCGCTGGACGAGGTTGTAGGTGAACGAGTCGTAGTTATCGATGATTTCGATCATGGCGGGGCGGACCAGTTTCCCGGGCCCAGTGTACCATGACCGCCGCGCACGGCGACGAGTTCGCCCCCGGCAGCGCACAAAGAAAGCCGCGCCTGCGGACTGGTCGCTTAAGCGACCAGTCCAACCGGCGCGGCCTCTCGTGCGTTTGGGGCCTCAACCCTTGATCTCAATCCGCTTGGGCTGGGCCTCGGGCTTCTTCGCCACGGTGACGTGGAGTACGCCGTTGGTCAGCTCCGCGGTGATCGACTCCGGGTCAATCGACTCGGGCAGCGTGACCGTGCGGGTCACCTTGCCGTAACGCCGCTCGTCGACCAGACCCGTGCGCGGCTCCTCGGGAGCCGGCCGTTCCGTGGTAATTCGCAGCGTGCCCTTTTCGTAGGTCAGCTCGACGTGGTCGCGGGTGACGCCGGGCACGTCCAGCTCGACGTGGTAGGACCCCTGGTCCTCCCACACGCTCGCCGGAACGTAAAACGCCTGGACGCCGCGACCGACGCCGCCGAGGAACTGATCGACCAGCGAGTCGAAGTCGCCGCTCCAGTTGCCGGGGATCAGTTCACGCAAACGATTGCGAGACATTGCCTGTGCCATGGTTTGACCTCCTCTTTCGATAGACGTGAGATGCGTTCTGAACCGTCGACCGCAGAACATGATCGCCGAATCGGCCGCGGTCCGATCGACGCACTTAAGGTGTGGAGGGATCAAAGGGCAAGGTCCGTGCCGATGACCCGAGGCGACGTGATGGCGCGTCGCAAGTGATTTTATGAAATATACTTGCGTCGATTTGAGTGGAACGAAGGAGCCGAATGACGCCATTCTGGCAGGCGTCAAACTGGCAATCGCGACCCTTGCGGCGCGAGACGGGCTGCCGAATTGACAGCCAGCGCCAGTCGCTTTGCGCGAGCGATGGTGCGCCGGTCAATCCTGAACGACGTACGAACCGGTGAACGACACGAGCGTTCCCTCGGCATCGGCGATTTCCGCGGAGACGTCGATCTTCGACCGGCCCTTGCTCCGCAGCAGCTCGAAGAAAAAATCCTCGCCCAGCGGATCGAGCGGCAGGCCGCGCGCGACAATGTCGGCAGTTCGCACCGGGCGCAGGTATCGGATCGTCCCGCGGCGAATCACGATGTTGCCCGGCCGCCCCTCCTCGCGGAGCAGCAGGAAGACGGTCCCCCAGCCGACGGCCGTGCACAGGGCGTTCAGGCTGCCGGCGAACGCCGAGTACTGGTGGTTGCGGTTGGGCTCCAGCGGCATCTGCATCGCCAGCCGGCGGTCCTGCCACGACACGGCGCGCATGCCCATGGGAACCGTAATCGGCATCTCGCGGTGCAGCGTCCGCTCAAGGTCGTCCAGGCCGGGGTCCGCAGGCAAGGGAGCGTTCCAGGGAAAAGCGGGCAAAGTGGGCGAAGCCGCCATGCTAACGGAACGGCAGTGCCGTGTCAGCGGGCCGAGGGCTACGCTCAACGCCGGTCATTCCGAGGTCCGCCGAGGAATCCGGCCTGTGATGAATGGATGCCGGACCCTTCGGCAGACCTCAGGGTGGCTGGCTTACAACTCCCAAATC
The DNA here is from genome assembly GCA_044867485.1 of Lacipirellulaceae bacterium. Classification (GTDB taxonomy): domain Bacteria; phylum Planctomycetota; class Planctomycetia; order Pirellulales; family Lacipirellulaceae; genus Lacipirellula. The sequence goes on from JBIOVA010000279.1 coordinate 21,684, forward strand.
AGGAGCACCGCGTAGTCAAGATTGTTGGGATCCACGCCGTCGGGTGTGCTGTCGTACCGGTCGATGACCGACAGCTTGAGGCTGACGTTCCTGGGCCGGTCGAGGGCGATCTGCCAGCCCAGGTCAGTCACGACGCGGTATTGCCGGAAGTCCTCCCACTCGGGGTAGTAGTCGACCTTGCCGACGAGGCGCTGCATCTTGGTGAGCTGGTGCTCGTAGTCGAGGCCGAAGAGAGCGGTGGGCTGCCAGTCGTTGTCGGGGCCGCCGAACTCGCGCGTGGCGCCGGCGCCGAACCGCGACATGAGGTCGAGCGTCTCCGTGTCGACCCATCGGTAGCCAACGCCTCCGTTGAGCGACAATTGCACGTCGAACGCTTGGAACTCGTCGTAGATCAGGTTGTCGAGAAAGAACAACGTCCAGGGCGACTCGGCGAGGACGCGGTCGAGGCGGGCGTCGATCTTGCCGTTGTTCTGCGTTTCGACGCCGTTGGAATGGTTCTTGTTGTAGACCAGGCTGGAGTCGAGCTTCCACCACGGCGTCTCGCGCCGGAGATGTCCGCCGGTGCGCATGCTGAAGACGTTGTTGTTGCCTTCGCTGCCGTTGATGCCCAGCTCGACGCCGGCCGTCCACGGCTCCTCGCCGAACCAATAATTCGGGTGGTACCAGTAGGGCGTCGGTGTGATGGGCGCCTGAAGCGCGTCGGCTGGCAACGTCTCGGCCAGCGGCGTTTTGGAGGGGAGCGTCTCGACCAGCGGGGGCAGGAGCGACTCGAGGTCGCCGAACGTCGGCGTCGTGATTCTCGGGGCGGCCTCTGCCGCGAGCGGCGCCTCGCTCACGAGCGCGGCCCGGTTCGGCTCGGTCGCTGTGGGCGGCGGCAGCACGCCCGGCGCCGTGAACTGTTGAGCCGGCGCTGCGCTTGCCGTCAACAAACTGCACGCCCAGGCCACGACGAGGATTCGTGGAAGCTTCATGCCTACATGTGCGCGCGCCAATGTTACGGCGGTCGAATGCGACCGCAGGAGACGACAAGGGTCGTAGCGTATACCGGACGTCGCGGCGGCGGACAAGACGGCCCGTGCGCTGTTCTGCTAGCAGGCGCAAAAAAAAGCGGGGGGTTGGCGTTCCGTGAGGAAGCCAACCCCCGCTGTGTCGTCGAAATCTCGGAAACCGTCAGGGCCTGGCGATCAGCCGCCGCAGCCGCACGCCGGGGCCGCGCAACCGCAGTCGCTGGCCGGGGCTTCGCAGCCGCACGCCGCCGGGGCGCCCGCACAACCACACGAGCCGGTCGACACGGGGACCTGCACTTCCGTCGCCACCATCTTGCAGACCTTCACCTCGACCTGCTTCTCGACCTGCACTGGAACGCACACCGAGTAGGTCTGCGTCTTCTCCTCAGGCACGCATTCGTAGCGGCACACCGTATAAGTGCGGGTCCGCTCCTCGGGGACGCAGGTCGTGACCTCGACCTCCTTAGTCATCGTTTCGGGCGCCATTTTGCAGACCTGGTACTCGCGGGTGCGGGTCTCGGTCTTGCATTTCTGCACCTGCACGGTGCGGGTGCGCTCCTCGGCAACCATCTTGCAGACCTTCACCGTCTTGGTGCGGGTCTCGGGCTTGCACTTGGTCACCGTGTAGGTCTCGCTCTTCTCTTGCGGGACCATCGTGCAGACCTTGACGGTCTTCTCACGCTGCTCGGTCTTGCACTTGTGCACCGTGACCGTGCAAGTCCGTTCTTCGGGCGTGCATACGGTCACTGCATAGGTGTAGGGGACGTCCTCCGTGGTGCACTGGTAGGTCGTGCAGGGCACTTCCTTCGTTTCGCAGCCGCCGACCCACACGCGCTTGCACACGGTGGTCGTCGCTGCGGGAGCGCAACCGCAGGCGTCGCACCCGGAGCCGCCACAGGCGTCGCAGCCGCAACCCGCGTCGCAACCTCCGCCGCATCCGCCGCAGGGAACTTCGACCATCTGGGTTTCCCAGTGGCCGGTGTTCACGGTGACGGTCTTCATGGTCGTCACCGGGACGCGCTTCATGACTTTCCGCACGCCGGAGCGCTCTTCCGTGTGCGGAACCATGACCGTGTACTTCTGCTCAACGTCCACGGCGTACGGCACGTTGACCGTGTACGTGACGACCTTGTCCGAGTAGGAAGGGACCATCACCGTGCAGGTGCGGGTCTTTTCCTCGGTGTACGGGACCATCACGGTGTACTCGACCGTCTTGTCCTCGTAGCTGGGGACCATGCACGTGTAGGTCTGCTCAACCGGCTCGGTGTACGGAACCTGCACCGTGTACTCGGCCGTCTTCGTTTCGTAGACCGGCTTGCAAACGGTGTACTCGACCGTCTTGGTCTCCTTCTTGGGGACCATGACCGTGTAAGTCGCCGTCTTCTCTTCGGTCACCGGCACCTGCTTGTAAACGGTGAACGTGCGGGTGCGCTCTTCCTGCTTGTACTCGGTGCACATGACGGTCCGCATTTCGGTGACGTACGTCGGCGTCATCACCGTCTTGGCGACCATCGTCGTGCCGCAATCGGCGCAACCCGCGGGTGCGCCGGCGCAAGCGTCGCACGCCGGGGCGGCCTCGCAGCCGCAGCTCGGCTCGCAGGCCGGCGCACAACAGGAACTCTTGCGGAACATCCCCGCGTCGGCGGGTCCCGCAAGGCTGACAACCAGCAGCACAGCCGCCGGCGTCAGGCTTCTCAGCCTTGTTAGCATAGGTGAATCCTCCACATCGAATACTTCAGGGGCTTGGGGCGACTGCGGAAACCGCAACGATTTCGCCGCAAATGACGCTTGGGTAGTTTGGAGAACATAGTAAGTTCCCCGATTCTAGCTCGTTTGCAAGTCCCTGCAGAAAAACGTGGAGGATTTTCCGGAGGAAAACCCGCCCGAATTGCGATGCCCTCACTCGCAATCGTGCGAGGAAAGGGGGCGCGGGCCGCGCTCGTGCGATTCACCAGCACCAAGATAGACGCCCATCAACAAGTGAAAAGGGGCATTCTCCGGGAAATTTGCCGATTCTGCCGCAACGCGAAGATCCGGCGAGTTTGACGGCGTCAATTCGCTCGCATTGCGAATCTGCCGCATAGCGCATCGCGCGCCAACTCAAGGCTGTCCACCAGCCGCGGGCCCGGGCGATTGAAGTACGCGTCGCCATCGACGATGAGGACACGACCGTCCGCCACAGCGGGCAAGCTTCGCCAACCCGGCCGCGACGCGAGGCTCTCTGCTTCCCGGCGGCTGCGATCCAACGCGAAACCGCAAGGTGCCACGATGATGACCTCGGGCAAGTAGTTGATCAGCGTTTGCCACTCAATGGTGGGACTGTGGCCGCCCGCAACCGCCAGGCCATAGTCGCCGCCGGCAAGTTCGACGAGCTCCGGCGTCCAGTTGCCGGCGACCATGAGCGGATCGACCCACTCGATGACGACGGTGCGCAGCGGCTGCGTGCCGCGCGACGCCGCCTCCTGCCGCACCGCGTCGATTCGTCGGCGCAGCGACGCCGTGAACCGGCGGGCGCCGGCCGCGGCTCCCGCGGCGGCGCCGATGCGCTCGACGTCGGCCAGCACCTCGGCGAGCGACCGCGGGTTGAGCGAGATCACCTCGGTCGCCGCCAGCGTCGGATGTTCGGCGACGACCTGGGCGACGGAGGCGTAGCTCACCGCGCACACATCGCACTGCGATTGCGTGACAATGAGCGTAGGCTGCAGTTCGGCGAGCAAGGCCGCGTCGACTTCGTAGAGCGGCTCGCCGGCGGCGAACAGCGCCTTCACCTGCTCGTCGATCGCCCGGCTGTCGGCCGTCGAGTCGACGCGGCTCCGCGTCACGCGCGGTAACCGCTCGACGCCCGGCGGCCAGTTGCACTCGTGGCTGACGCCGACAAGCGCATCACGGAGTCCCGCACCGCAGATCATCTCCGTGGCGGCGGGCAGGAGCGAGACAATGCGCGGCTGGCCGTTGATCATGTGATCAAGATGGCGAGCGGCGCTGGTTCAGTCAATCAATCTTGCCCGCCGGGCGGCTTCACGAGTTTGTAACGGATGCGCACCGCTTCGTCGGGAATTACCTCGACGATCTGCAGCACGCCGCGGGCGCCTTCGCGCGTTTGAAAGCAGAATGTGGCGGGCAACTTTCCGCCGGCCGCCATGGGAATCGGCGTGCCTGGCTTGCCCCTCTCCAGCCTCTTCAGTTGACTAGCCGGGTTGTCCCAGTCCGTTGGGCGCACCGCTGGAAAGGCGATCATGTCGAGACCCAGCAAGCCTGCGAAGTGCTCGCTAACGCCCGCTGCGACGTCAACGCCGTTCTCGACCGTCCACGCCTCGAGTTCTTCGCGGCCCTGGGGATCCGGCCGAGCGACAATCTTGCTCGAATCGAAATCGAAATAGCAGTCCTCTCGCTTCCGCTCGTCGTAAAGGGTCACCTCCACGACGGGGCCGTATCCCGAGTCCGCGCCGTTTTCCTCAACGGCGGCCTGGGGCGGGTCGGCCCCGGCGGTACGACCGTCGCTCGCTTCGACCGCGGGCCCGACCATCTGCACCAGCGTCGGCGTGGCGGGATCGAGCGACACGTTGCGGAACATGACGAACTCGAACTTCCGCGTGCGACGCTCGACGATGTAGTCGCGAATATGCTCGGGCTTCAAATCGGGGAATCTTACGGCCAGTTGACGAAAGCCCATGAGATTGCCGCCGGATTCGCCGTTGCCGACGTGATGCTTTCCGTCGCTGTCGACGGCGATGAGCCGCGCATCTTGGTCGTTGCCGAACCTGTAAACCATGACGACGAACGTACCGCCGTCCATGCTGCGCGGCTTATCAAACGTGACGCCCGACACGTCCTGCCCCGGGGGATGGCTGGCAAACGAGCTGACGTGACCGCCCTGGCCTTGCCAATACTCTTCCCATTCGGAGACGGGGTGGCTCATTGTGAACCTCAGCGTGCAGGACGGCCGGATGACCGTGAACGGCACGACGAACGCCGTGAGATCCTTGATGAGTTTGCCGTCGGCGTCGCCGGGTTGCACCGGTCCCCAGCCGTGAGTGTCTTCTTCGACGTCCCACGAGGTGTGAATGTCGGGACTGTCGACGCCGCGCCACCGCCAGCAGACTTCGCGGAGCATTGGGGAGTTCCACGTGTTGCGCAAGGGGTGGAGGGAGAAGTACGGAGCGACGAGCGGCTGGCCGTCGGGCGTTCGCCAGCTTTCGAGGGCGGACGGAGTACTCGACACGCCGATGAGCTCGATCTCGACGCCGTTGGAAAAGCGGGCGAGGAACTTGCCGGCAGGGCCGGGGTTTTCGTCGACTGCCGTCGGTTCGTCAGCTTGTCCGGCAGCGTCCGCCGGTGAGAAGTCCACTAGCGGCGTCGCCGCCAGTAATGCGGCAGCGGCGAGAGCACCGGCGAGCACGCGCCGCCTCAGGCGACGCGAGGCGCGCGGCAACTCCGCAAGCGACCGCATGCGGCGCTTCCAGAACGCGCTCAGCTCGAGCTGCGAGCCGTTGTCGAGCGCCGTGGTCCAAGGGCCAAGCGAGGGTCTACGAGCGGTCATGGCTGGTCACTCCAATTCCGTACACGAAGCTGCCAGCTTCGTCCGTCCAGGTTCTTCCCGATTCCAGATCGGATCGACTCCGCCGCCGCCGGGACGAAGCTGGCAGCTTCGTGGACGGTCGCCGCCGTCGAGGCGGGCCGCGGCGGCGGCCGTCAATGCGAGGGGTCGGGACGCGGTTCCCACGGCGCGGATGAGCGTGCGGGCGTAGGCGCCGGCTGTGGCGCCGCTGTGCTGCAGGGCCAATTCGTCGCACGCCAGCTCGCGTTCCAAGCCGGCGCGGTAGGCGATCCAGTGGGCCACAGGATGGAACCAATACAGCATTCGCATCGCGTGGATGATCCAGGTGGTCCACAGGTCTCGTCGACGGACGTGAGCCAGTTCGTGGAGGATGATTTGCCGCAGGGCGGCGGCGTCGAAGTTGGTAAGCGTCGCAGTGGGCAGGACGAGCACGGGTCGGATCAGGCCGCACACCAGCGGCGAGCCTTCGCCGTCGATCTGCCGCGAGGCGGGCGCGGCGTTCAGGTCGAGTAATCGGGCACACTCGGCGACGATCTCCAAAACTTCGGGCGGCGCTTGCTCCGAATTCGCCAACAGGCGGCGGAGTCGCCGGAACTGCCACGCCGTGCGCGCGATCTCGGCGGCGACGACGGCGAGCCACAGCAGCAGGAGATACGATAACCAGGAAAACGTGGAAGCCGGGGGCGGCGCTGGTTCGGCTTGGGAAGCGGCGGCGGGAGGGACGAAGCTGGCAGCTTCGTGCACGACGGGCCCTGTCGGCTGGGCTGGGACGACGCTGGCAGCGTCGTGTCCGGGGGGCGGCGGCGGGACCGCGAACGGGCGCTGCGGCCAGGGCATGTTGACGGTCCACAACGGCAACACGAGCAGCTTGCCCGCCAGCAGCAGCCAGAGCCAGTAGCGCACCCGCGGCGATTGGCGTCGCAGCGCCCAGCACGCCGCCGCGACGAGTGCGGCCAGTAGCGTCGACTGCCAGATGATCGCGAGCATCGTCGGCGCCCAGGCTGCCGCGGCGGCGTTGATGGTTTCGATGAGGCGATTCACAACGGCCGTCTCCACCGATCAGGTTGCGGGCTTTGCACCTAAATTCGAGTCAAGCCGCTCGTTCAAGAAGCTATCAGACGCGGACTGCCCAATCGCTTGCGGTTTAGCCCGAAAAAAAGCGCAAAGCTTCAGGTTGCGGAGTCGTCCAGCTTGTCGGCAATGCGTTTGAGCGCCGCGACGTCCTTGGCGGAGAGCTGCTTCTGTCCGGCCAAGTACGCCACCAGCGGCTCCGTCGAGCCGCCGAGCACGCCGTCGACGAACCGGCGGACGAGCTCGCCCATCGCCCGCCGCTGCTCGACCGCGGCGCGCCACAGGATGGGTCCGTCGCCCTCGTCGCGCACGAGCAGTCCCTTGGCCTCCAGCCGCTGAATGGTCTTGAGCACCGTCGTGCGGGCGGCGGCGCGCTCCTGCTGAATGAAGTCCCACACCTGCCGCTCGGTGCAGGGGGCGTGCTCCCACACGAGCTGCAGCACCCGCGACTCCAATTCACCAAGCGAAGGAAGTTGTTGGCCCGACATGGCAGCTCCCGCGAAGTACGGCGATCGCCGTAACGGAACGCAGTTTACGGCATGGGCCGTAATGGCGTCAAGAGATTTTACGACGCCTGCCGTACACGACGCTGCCAGCGTCGTTTGGCGAATGCCGGGGGAACGCGGACGAAATCCAACAGGGAGGGGAGGGACGGACGACGCTGGCAGCGTCGTGTACGAAGCGGCGGCGCCGTGATGGGATTCCCACTCGCTCCGCCAAAACGACCACCCCTCTTGCGGGCAGCCGCAGACCGCAGGTCTCAGCGGCGACTTTAGATCATCTATGGAGAGAAATGCCGGCAATTCAGGCCCGCGACCGGCACACTCCTTTTGATCATCTTTGGGCGAAGCGCCATGGCCCTATTGAATGCCCAGCAGCTCAACCTCGAACACGAGGATCGCGTGGGGCGGGATGACGTCGTCGCCCTTGGGGCCGTAGGCCAGGTCGCTGGGAACGAAGAGCTGCCACTTGTCGCCGACCTTCATCTTCAGCAGCGCCTCGGTCCAACCAGGAATGACGCCGTCGACCTGGAACTCCGCGGGTTCGTCGCCCGACTCGTCGAAGGTGGTTCCGTCGGTGAACTTGCCGACGTAGTTGACGCGGACCCTGTCGGTGGCCTTGGGGGAAGGTCCGGCGCCCGCGGCCAGGACCTTGTACTGCAGACCGCTGGGAAGCGTCGTCACGCCTTCGGCTTTGGCGTTCTTGGCGAAGTACTCTTCGTTGCGCTTGACAAGCTTTTCCTCCTGGGCCTGGTACATCCGCTGAATCGCGACGGTGCACAGGTCTTCGGAGTACTTGGGCTCGGCGCCGGTAAGGGCGTCGCGGAGGCCCGCGGCGAAGCTATCGACGTCGATCTCGACGTCGTTGTTGCGGAAGTTCGCGCCGAGGTCCTGGCCAATGGCGTAGCTGTAGTGCCGGGCGTCGGTGGGCGGGGCGTCGGCCAGCGGATTGCCGCCGACGGGCAGCGCCTCTTGGGCGACGGCCCAGGCGACGAGGGACGCCAGGCAGATGGCGGCGAGAAGGGATCGAATGGTCATGGAAGAGTGTTCCTCGTTAGCAATCAACGCGGTGGGAAGTGACCAACGACCAAACGGATGGAAGCATTCTCCCCCCATTTGGTCATTGGGGCTTATTCGTTCCCCTGGCTCGCCCAATAGCCTATGCCGAACGCGATGGCGGCGGCTAGTCCGATCCCGATCAGCCAGGGGCCGAGTCGGTGCTGGGCGAATCGCGCCGTTTCGAGCGCAGCTTGGGCGCGATCGAATCGCTGGCGGGCGGCGGCGACGGCGGCTTTGCGGTCGAGCGTCCCCTCCACGTGTTCCGCGTCCTCGGCCTCATGGACATGTCCGCTTGTGGCGGCGTGAAGGGCCGTGCTAGCGGCCTCGTATTCCTCAGCCTGTTCCGGAGAGTAGACGACTCGTCCGCCGCCGAGGGCCGACCACACGCCGCCGGCGATCATGAACACGGCGCCCGCGGAAGCGCCGATCAGGCAAACCAAGGCGGTGCGTCGTTGAGACTTCGCATTCGCCACGTTCTACGCGCTCCGAGCTGGGACCTTTCACGGCCAAGTCGCCCAGCATCGCCGAATAGGCGACCCCGCGCCTAGAGGGCGTCGTGGAGGGCTTCGTCGTTGATGGCCGCTTGGTAGGCCATGGTGACTTCGTTCACCGTGTCGACCATGAATGCCGCGTGGCCGTCGACGTAGGCCACGTGGACGCCCCCCGGGTGCCGTGAACGGGGCGCCGCCGAAATGTAGCCAAAGTAGTCGGTATTGCACGGCATCGATTCGAGTTGCTCGCCGACTTTGTCGGGGCAGTGGTAGAGCACATCCGGCACATTGCTATTAGGCCGCTGGGTAACGCCAAAGCTAATGTCGTCGTAGACATAGCCGGGCGGCACATCGCCTTTGTCGGTGCCATACGTCGGATAGTGCATGTCCACGCTCAACAGACTGGCGCCCGCCCAGGGCAGGGCCCACGCGCCGCGTTGGTCGCCCGCGTCGTCACGCGTGCGGACCTCGCCCATCAACAACGTGTCGGCCGTCCCGTCGACAATGTCCTCGAGCGTCACGCCATAGAGCCAAATGGCTCCTTTGTAGTCGTAGCCGTCGACGTGAAACGGGCTGGCAAACCCGGCGTAGTTGCCTTTGCCGAACTTCACAAACTGGCCGGCGTTGGGCGGGCCATCGTAATCGTACAGGCGGCCGAGTGCGTCGTCGCTGGCGCACAGGAGCGTCGGCGGTTGAGCCGTTTGCGGATTGAGAGCGTTGTCGGCCACATGCCGATCGAAGTCCCACTGACGATAGAGCGGCTGCTGCTCCAAGTAAGGCAACACGCGGGTGATCCAACTGTGGAGAGTGCCCTGGCGCAGATTGATGCGTTTGTACGAATAGGAGTACGTGACGGCCACCTCTGGAGGCAAGAACTCGCCTGCCGGCGGAAGCGTGTCATTGGCTTCCTCGTAGCCAAGGACGCCAAGCGCCAGTTGCTTGAGGTTATTAGTGCACTGAACGCGCCGCGCCGCCTCGCGCGCCGCCTGAACGGCTGGAAGCAGCATGGCGACCAGCGCACCAATGATCGCGATCACCACCAGCAACTCGATGAGTGTGAAGCCCCGCAACGTCCGGGGACTTCCGCCCTCGGTTAGGAATGCTCGCCCCGAAGGGATTGAGCGCGGCGGTGCTTGTGGCGATGGTGCAGCCATGCTTTTCGTAGTGCTCAAACGCCGCTTCGCCGCCGCGCGCCGCGGAGCGCCAGGGCCAAGAAGCCAACCGCCGCAGCCGCGGTGACCAGCGCCGCCGGCTCCGGCACTGGGGCCAACGCGAAGGCGACCATTGGCGGCGCCGGCATCGCTCGCGCCTGGTACAGGACCAGGTCCTCGCCGTCCACGTCGCCGTCGCCGTCGGCGTCCCCCTCAGTTTGCAGCGCCCCGACGAGTTTGCCAAGGTTTCGCTGCCAGACGAGAAAGTCGGACCCCGCGACAAACCCGTCGCCGTCAAAATCGGCGTTGGGCTCGTCGAACAGCGTCGACGTCCGCCACGCCAGGCCGTAGTCCCAATTGGCGGCGCCGGTCACTTTGAGCGTGTACGTGCCGGGGCCAAGGTTGGTCTGATAAATGTGCTCGACGTTGTCGACCGTGCTGATGCTCTGATCCAGCACCGTGCCCAGAAACGCGGTCGTGGAATCGTAAAGCGCGAGGTCGAGGTTCTGCAGCGATTCCGTGGGCGTGAAATTGCTCCCGGGACTCGTGTCCGTAATCTTCACATTCCACGCCAGCATGATCGACAGCTCTTGCGCCGTGCTGCCATCGGGCACGACAAAGTTGTAGTAAATGTCGCCCACCGTCGGGTCGGCCTTGCGGTTCTGATAGTCCCAGCCGTGCGACGTGACGGCGGCGGCGGGTTCGCTCGTGCTGCCGGCGTGCTGGCCGCCGACGGTCATGAGGTAGCTGTTGAACACGTTGAGCTCGCCGGCGCCGAAGATCGCATCGAGCGGCTGCGTGGCCGAGTGCGTCCAGTTGCGCGGGTCGACTGCCAACGTGCCGGGGTCGTCAAATCCGTTGAACTCCTCTTTGGTGGCGCCGGCCATGAGCATGGTCTTGATTGTTTCGCTGCGATCGGCGTCGGTCCCAGTCACGACGCCGCGCAGCAACGTGGCGGCGGAGCTGACTTGGGCCGTGGTGGTGCTGGTGAGGTTGAAGCTGGACACGATGTCGGGCCGAAAACGCCCAGGCCCATAAACCGAGTTTGTCACGCCGCGCGAGTGCCGACTATCGGTGCGTCCGGCCACAATGGCGTTGTAGCTGTGCGCGAGCAGATTCGGATGCCCCACGTTGAGATCGGCAGCGCCGTTGTTGTTCGATCCAACGACCGCCGTCATCTCGCCGGTCTCGATCAAATAGTCGAGTCGCCGCAACGCGGACTGATCGGAGCTGGAGCTTCCGAAGGTTCCCACCCAACTGTGGTTCTGCACCTTGAACGGCTGGGCGATCGGCTCCTGGTTCGTGTTGTATCGCAACTGGTTGGTGAGCCAGTGGTCCGCTTGATACACCGTCACCTGATTGGCGGCCTGGGCCAGCCCGACTGTATTGCCGAAGATGTACTGTCCGACATTGAACGTGGCGTGGGCGGAAAACGTGGTTCCGGCCGTGCCGCTGCCGTCGATGAACTGGATCGCTTGGCCAAGCGGATCGCTCGCGGCGGCGAACTCCGGGAACGCGGGGTCGGGGAAATACACGCTACCCGCCTCGACGATGGAAATGGGCACGCCCGCGCCGTTAGGGACCGACCCGCCCAGAGCATTCACGAGCCGGTCGTAACCGACGGCAACTTGCCAGGGTTCCACGGCCGCAACGCAGGCCGTACCGGCGCCGGCGACGACCAGTGCCGTGGCGACGGCGAGAAGCCGCCGCCGCAGAAACATCGAGAGGCGTGTGGCAGTCACAAAAGTTGGACGACGTCAGGGTAGGATCGAGCAAACCAATGGCGACGCTAGCGGGGCGCCGCCCGACGGCGACGATCCACAAGCGGCGGCCCGGGCGACGTTCCCCACGCAACGGACGTCGACGAGCCGAGAGAAGAGTCGAAGTGCTATGTCAGCGATCACCTGTTGGTGGAGGTCGCCCTGGCCTGCAACCGAGTTCCATTGTCGCCGTGGATGGGGAGGAATTCAAGCTTTCGGCAGCCCGCCGATGGGGTGCAAGTGCGTTTCCGCCGGCCAAATGCGGGGCAACTGATGCCACCCGTACAGGACTCTGCCTGCCTTTCCCCGGCGCCCCGATAACCGTTGCAAACCAATTTGGCGTCGGCCCGCTTAAGCAGTTGAGCGGCGACCCGTGACATCGCCGCCGGCATCCCTGCCGCGGTTGTGAAGCCCGGACAATCCGCCTAAACTAGCCGGATTGAACCCGCCGCGCTCGACCGGCTCTGGGGGGCTGGCCACGCCCACCGATCATTGTCGCGCGGCGACCGCATACCTGCCGACAGCGTGGCACGCCCAAGTCTTCCACAGGGCGTGGTTTGGCGTCCTTCGACCACGCCCTGCGGCGGACCTTAGGGCATGCCACCCCATCTCGCGATTGGACTTCGGACTTCAATAGCACGATGACTTCCTACAACCTGACCCATCTGAAGCAGCTCGAAGCCGAGAGCATCCACATCATCCGCGAGGTGGCCGCCGAGTTCGAGAAGCCGGTCATGCTGTACTCGATCGGCAAGGACAGCTCGGTGATGGTGCGGCTGGCCGAGAAGGCGTTCTACCCGGGCAAGCCGCCGTTCCCGTTGATGCACGTCGACACGACGTGGAAGTTCCGCGAGATGATCGCGTTTCGCGAGGAACTGATTCGCAAGCAGCTCGGCTGGGACCTCATCGTGTACATCAACGAGGAGGGCGTGAAGCAGGGCATTGGGCCGTTCACCCACGGCAGCAAGGTGCACACCGACGTGATGAAGACCGAGGGCCTCAAGCAGGCGCTCAACAAATACAAGTTCGACGCGGCGTTCGGCGGCGCCCGCCGGGACGAGGAGAAGTCGCGAGCGAAGGAGCGGGTGTACTCGTTCCGCGACAAGCACCACCGCTGGGACCCCAAGAACCAGCGTCCTGAGCTGTGGAACCTGTACAACGGCAAGGTCCACAACGGCGAGAGCATCCGCGTGTTCCCGCTGTCGAATTGGACCGAGCTGGACGTGTGGCAGTACATCCATCTCGAAAACATTCCGATCGTGCCGCTGTACTTTTCGGCGAAGCGGCCGGTCGTGAACAAAGACGGCACGCTGATTATGGTTGACGACGATCGGATGCCGCTGGAGCCCGGCGACAAGATCGAGCACCGCATGGTCCGCTTCCGCACGCTGGGCTGCTACCCGCTGACCGGCGCCGTCGAGTCGACCGCGACGACGCTGCCGGAAATCATCCAGGAGATGCTGCTCACCAAGACCAGCGAGCGGCAGGGGCGCGTGATTGATCACGATCAAAGCGGCTCGATGGAAGAAAAGAAAAAAGAAGGCTATTTCTAAACCTGCGTCTGAAAAGATCTCTCGCAAAGGCGCTAAGCCGCAAAGGAAGAACGCAAAGTAGAAAAAGCATTGAAGAACGAGTCGAGCCATACCCATTCTCTTCTTTGCGTGTTTTCTTTGCGTCTTTGCGCCTTTGCGAGAGACATAAATCGCGGCCATAGAAAAACATCTCCATGTCCCACCAGTCCGACCTCATCGCCACCGACATCGACGCCTACCTCAAGCAGCATGAGCAGAAGGAGCTGTTGCGCTTTCTCACCTGCGGGAGCGTCGACGACGGCAAGAGCACGCTCATCGGCAAGCTGCTCTATGAAACCAAGATGATCTACGAGGATCAGCTCGCGGCGATACAGAAGGACTCGAAAAAGCACGGAACCACGGGCGAAGCAACGGACATGGCATTGCTCATGGACGGGCTCAAGGCCGAGCGCGAACAGGGGATCACGATCGACGTCGCTTACCGCTACTTCTCCACGGCCAAGCGGAAATTCATCATCGCCGACTGCCCGGGGCACGAGCAGTACACGCGCAACATGGCCACCGGCGCCAGCACGTGCGACCTGGCGATCATCCTCATCGACGCCCGGCACGGCGTGATGGTCCAGACCAAGCGGCACTCGTTCATTGTGTCGCTGTTGGGCATCAAGCACGTGCTGGTTGCGGTCAACAAGATGGACCTCGTGGGCTACAGCGAAGAGGTCTACGAAAAGATCAAGAGCGACTATCGCGACTTCGCCTCGCGGCTCGAAATGGTCGATCAGCACTTCATCCCGCTGTCGGCGCTCAAGGGCGACAACCTCGTCGACAAGAGCCCGAACATGCCGTGGTACGACGGCTCGACGCTGATGCACCATCTGGAGAACGTGCACATCGCGTCCGATCGAAACCTGATCGACTTCCGCTTCCCCGTGCAGTTCGTCAACCGGCCGAACCTCGATTTCCGCGGCTTCTGCGGGACGGTCGCCTCGGGGCGCGTCCGCAAGGGCGAGACGGTGATGGCCCTGCCGTCGCGCAAGACGAGCCAGGTGAAGTCGATCGTCACGTTCGACGGCGAGCTGGACGAGGCGTTCGCACCGCAGTCAGTGACGCTCACGCTCGCCGACGAGATCGACGTCAGCCGCGGCGACATGCTCGTGCGGCCCGACAACGTGCCGACGATGGCCGAGGCGTTCGACGCGACGATCGTATGGATGACCGAGGAGCCGCTCGCTCCCGGCAAGCAGTATTGGTTCAAGCAAACGTCGAAGCTGGCGGCCGGCGCGGTGAGCAACCTGCGCTACCGGATCGACGTCAACACGCTCCACCGGCAGGAGGCGGACAAGCTTGGCCTCAACGAGATCGGCCGCTGCCACATCCGGCTTAACCAGCCGATCGCCTTCGACGGTTACCGACAGAACAAGGGGACCGGCGCGTTCATCGTCATCGACCGATTGACCAACGTGACCGTCGGCGCGGGGATGATTCTCGACCGGGTTGCCGCCGAAGACGTCGACCACTGGGACGACGCGGCGCGCGTTGCGGAGACGGCGGAGCACAGCACCGTGACCGCGGCGGAACGCGCCGGACGCTTCGGCCAGAAACCCGCGACCGTGCTGCTCACCGGCCTGGCCGGCGCCGGCAAGACGACGACCGCCTACGCCCTGGAGCGCAAGCTGTTCGATATGGGCCGGGCGGTCTGCGTCCTCGACGGCCGCAGCATGCGGCGCGGCATTAGCCGAGATTTGGGTTTCAGCGTCTCCGATCGTAGTGAGAACCTGCGACGCAGCGCCGAAGCGGCCCGGCTGCTCAACGACGCGGGACTGATCGTGGTCGCCGCGTTCCTAGCGCCCGAAGAGTCCGTGCGGCAAAAAGCCGCCGACGTCGTGGGCCGCGATCGCTTCGTGGTCGTGCACCTCGACGCCCCGGTGGAAGTCTGCCGCCAGCGCGACTCCAGCGGCATGTACGCCAAGGCCGACGAAGGCGAGCTGGCTAACGTCCCCGGCGTGAGCACAGTCTACGAGCCGCCCGGCAAGCCGGACCTCGTTCTCAACACGGCCGAGTTGCCGGTGGACGAGTGCGTCGCCCGCATTCTCAAGTTGCTGGCCGACCGCGGCATGGCGACGTGATCGGCGCCCCCGTGTTTCTGGCGTCGACGCCGGTCACGCCAACAGCGGCACAAACCCTGCCTGGGCGAAGTGGTGGTCCGCCGTCAGGGCTTCGGTGGCGCCGTGGTCCTGCATCACATTGAATGAGGCGCAATCCGTCAGCGACCAATCCTTGTCTGTGCGTTTGGAATAGAGGGCAATGCCGTTCAGAAAGGTTTCATGGGAAGCTTCGATCACGGTCACGTTAAGATCGTCGAGCAATAGCTCAAAGAGTCCCAGAAATCGCTCGCGATGGTCCGGCGCCGAAAGTGCGTCAGCCACCTCCGTCAAAACCCATTCCGTCGTGATCATCCGTCCCGAAAAACTTCGCGCGAACTCCACAGCGCGTTCGTGCCCGTTGTCTCGCTTATTCACCAGGGCGAGGTAGTAATACGTATCGGCAAACACAAGATTACTCATACCGCTTCGGCTGGCCGTGAATGTAGTGATCATGGTTCGCGGCGAAGTCGGGCGGTAGGTCCTTGATCGCTCCGATGATGCTCTTATAGCGTTCGTACATCGTGGTCTTTGCGGCGGTCTCGTCATTGGCAGGCGACGCCGAACTATTCAATTGCTCCTTGTCCGCCACGTCGATGCGCACCTCCGCCCCTTCGGGCAACTCGGCGCCTGGTTCCGGCACGACCACGCCGTTCTGAACGCGTCCGCGATATGTCATCGTTCGGTCCTCTACGTGGCGCATGAAAAAAGCGCCCCTCTCCAGCCATTCTAGGCCGGCAGGGGCGCTGCGCCGAGTTTGATTGCCGCGCGCCAGTCCGCTTACTGCTTATTGCAGCTTCGCCAGCGATTGCAACAGGTCGACGGCCTGATCGACGCCGCCCACCTGTTCGGCAAACTTCCGGGCTTCGATCAATTGGCCGATGCTCACGGCGTCGCCGGCGGCAGGCTTGCGGCCGCGGCGACCGGCGGCGCCATTCGAGCCGCTGTGGCCGCCCGCGGCCTTGCGGAGCATGGCCGCCTTCACATTGCTGACATGCGCCGGCGAGATGACGATGCCCTTGCGCTTCAGGGCGTTGCAGACGGCGGTGGGTCCCGCATCCGGATGCCGCTTGAAGTAGGCCCGAATGGCCCCGCTCTTGCTGCCGGCCCGGCCGCCGCGTGTTTTCTTTCTTGCCGTCTTGGTTGTCGTCGCTGTCGCTGTCGCCATGTGAAACTCTCTTCCAAAACTGATTAATGTGAACGTCCGCTTGAGACCCGGGCCGTCCGTTAGGGTTTTTACCCTAATCACTTTACTCGCCAGGGTCGTCGACCGCTATCAGGGGATCGCGCAGGAAAACAAGCGTTTGACGACGCGCTTACACGGTGAGATTCACGATGAGGAAGCAGCCTACCGACTGTCGGCAGCGGCGTCTTGCTCTTGGCGGATAGAGGCTTTCGCCTTTTCAATGGACTCCGGCGTTCGCAAGCCCACGGCCTTGGCCTCCGCTCGCGCGGCTTCAATTCCCACGCCGTCGTCGAGCACACGATGAGCCATCCAGGCGACGCCCACCCGGTTGGCCCGTCCCCAGTGCAAGACCATCGGCTGGTCTCGTTCTCGCGCAAGACCTGCCGGACGCGGTCGAAGACGTCGTCGGTCAGTTCCTCGGCGCCATCGAACGGGATGGCGACGAAGTCCATCCCGGCGGCCTCGACGGCGGCTGCTTCGTCCCAGTCGAGTTCCTCGGCCTTGCGCAGCGACACGACGACCTTAATGCCCCGCTGGACCAGATCGTCGAGATCGCTTTCCCTCGGCTGGCCAGCGAGGTAGAGGTTACCCACGGCGTGGACGGGATCGGCGGCGCCCAGGTCGGCCTCGCAGACCTCGTCGTCGCCGGCGACGTGGCTTGTGGAATCGGCGGATGGAACGATCACGTTCCACTCAACCATCACGATGTTCGGAACTGGATTGTTTTGTGCAGCCGCTGAGCAAGGCAACTGCGAACAACAAACCAGCCGTGCGCATATGCGCCATCACCTGGTTCCCCTTCCGGCGCCGCTGGCCAACGTCGTGACACTGTGCATACACTGACCGCAGCGACCCGCGTCGATGCCCTACCTTCAACCTCGCGCCAACAAAAGTCAAGCGCCATGGACCGCGTTGGGATTTCGTTCAAGTCGCCGTTGTCCGCCGACGAAGTGCGGCAACGCTTTATCGCGCCGTTGCGCGCCGCGCTGGAATCCGAGCGCGCCGGCATCTACTCGAACTACCTGCGGCAGCCGGACGACAACGATGGAGTCACCGAGCACTTGCTGGTCTTCCAAGTGCGCGACTTTCAGGAAGGTCTGCGGCTGTTGCGATTGGAACTGGAAAAGATCGGCGTGCCCGGCGAGGCCCACCTTCACAACCTCAACCCGAGCGATCCGATGTATTGAGGGGCGCGTCCGCGTCGCGCATTGAGCGTCGGGTCGCGTCTTCCGAGGAGGCGACGGGGGCTAAATGTACCACATCGAGCCGGAGCCGGCGGCGGCGCGTTCGGCCAGGTCGGCGAGCGTCACCGATTGGAGTTGCTCGCGGCGGGTACGCACCAGATCGCAACACACTTCCAGTAGCGCCGGCGCCAGTGGCGACGACGCCGCGGCGCACATGGCCGGCTCGTCCGCCGATTCGAAGACGTCGACCACGTCGGCCAGAGTGATCTCGTTCGGCGGCCGACTCAGCCGGTAGCCACCCGCAGCGCCGCGCGTGCTCACGGCCAGGCCGGCGCGCTTAAGTTCATGCAGAATCTGGACAAGAAATGTGGCCGGTATCCCGTGCCGCTCCGCGATCCGCGGCGCCTGCACCGGCTGCGACGCCGCATGTTCTTGGGCGAGCTGCAGCATCGCGAGACAGGCGTATTGGGACTTGGATGAGAGTGACATGGAAAGTTGATTGGACAGGATAACAGGATCGGCAGGATGAACAGGATCGAAACGGCAACAAATTCGTTGAGCGAATCAATCGCATTCAAGCATTTATCCGAGCAGTCTGCCTTGCGCTAATCATGCCTTCATCCTGTCAATCCTGCCGATCCTGTTATCCTGTCCATTCCGCATCGAAACAAATCAGATGCCGCTGCCGTCCTGGTGTTCGAGCGTGTGAAGGCCGCACTCGGTTTTGGCCGTGCCGCTCCAACGACCGGCGCGTTCATCGGTCTCGCCCGCGGCCACAGCGCGCGTGCACGGCCAGCAACCGATGCTCGGAAAGCCCTGGTCATGCAGCAGGTTGTAAGGGATGTTCTCCTCGACAATTCGCTTCCAGATGTCCTTCTTCGTCCAATTGGCCAGCGGGCTGATCTTCACGAGATTGAACTTCTTGTCCCAGCCGACGATCGCTGCCCGCGCGCGGTCGGCGCTCTGGTCGCGGCGAATGCCGCTCATCCATGCGTGCTTGCCGCGCACGGATTCGTGGAGTACCTTCACTTTGCGATCGAAGCAGCATTGGTTGGGATTCGTGTTGTACAACGGCCCGCCGTGGAGCGCTTCGTACTCGACCACGGTCAGCTCCGGCTGCTTCATCTCGACTTCGACGCCGTAGCGCTCGGCGAGCTTGTTGCGCAGATCGAGCGTCTCTTGGAACTGGTAGCCCGTGTCGAGATTGAACACGTGCGTCTCGGGCGCCACTTCGGCGAGCATCGCGATGATCACGCACCCCTCGGGGCCGAACGCCGTGGCCATGGTGAGGTAGGGCGAGAACCGGCGTGCCGCCCAGGCGATGATCTCCTCGGGCTGCGCGTTCTCGAGCCGCGCACTCGCCTCGGCGAGCTCCGCGAGCAACTCGGGCGTCGCCGCTAGCGGCTTGTATCCCACGGGCGCCGTTCCCTCTGGCGGCAAAGGCGAGTGT
The DNA here is from genome assembly GCA_044867485.1 of Lacipirellulaceae bacterium. Lineage (GTDB taxonomy): Bacteria > Planctomycetota > Planctomycetia > Pirellulales > Lacipirellulaceae > Lacipirellula. The sequence continues at coordinate 40,774 of JBIOVA010000279.1, forward strand.
GGATACGCCGCCACCGGCACATCCGCGATCGGCGCCGCGGCGACCTCGGGCACAAGAACAGCGGCGTTGTCGGCCATCTCAGAGTGCGGATTGTAGATCGTCAATTGCGGTCGCTCGGCGAGCGACCGTTTCGCGAGCCGATTCGAGTGAGGTACCATAGGCTGAGCCAATCTTATTCACACTAGTCAGGATAGTCAAGTATATCTCGAAACGCTTCATTTATCGGCCATTTGGAGTGGGATTGTTCAGCCTGGGGCGGAGGAAATCGACCCTGGGAAATGGCCGCGGGGCGCCTGCGATTTTGAGGCAAGCCCTTACACGGCAACGGCTTGACGCTGCTCGCTGCTGGTTGCACCATGCCGGTTTCCAGGTCTCGCGACTTTTCCAGCCTCTGATCTCTGACTATTGTCCTCTTCCGCACAATGAAACGCCAAGTCTATCTCGCCGTCGATCTCGGGGCGTCCAGCGGCCGCGTGCTCGCCGGATTGTTTGACGGCCGCAATCTGCATCTCGAGGAGGTCCACCGCTTCGCCAACGGGCCGGTGAACGTCAATGGCCGGCTGTACTGGCGCACGTTTGAACTGTGGGCCAACATCCTTGCCGGCTTGCGCGAAGCTGGGCGCCGGTACGGCGACACGGTGGTCAGCGTCGGCGTCGACACGTGGGGCGTCGACTTCGGGCTGCTCGACCGGCACGGCGAGTTGCTGGGCGCCCCGGTGGCGTATCGCGACTCTCGGACGCAGGGAGCGTTCGAGCGCGCCTTCGCCACCGTCTCGCGGGAGGAAATCTTCGCGGAGACCGGCTTGCAGTTCATGGAGCTTAACACGCTGTTCCAACTGCTCGCTGCGAAGCAGTCGGGTTCGCCGCCGTTGGACCGCGCGGGGCGGCTGTTGTTCATGCCCGATCTGTTCCACTGGATGCTCACCGGCGAGGCGGCCAACGAACTGACGATCACGTCGACGTCGCAAATCTACAACCCGCGCACGGGCGATTGGTCCGATAGGCTCATCGAGCGATTCGGCCTGCCGCGAGAAATCTTCGGCCGCATCGTTCCGCCGGGAACGACGCTCGGCCCGTTGCTGGCGCATGTTGCCGAGGAAACCGGCCTCAAGGATGTAAACGTCGTGTTGCCGGGTTCGCACGATACGGCGAGTGCGGTGTTGGCAGTACCCGCCAAGTCCGATCCGGCTCCCTCCCCCTCCGTGGGGAGGGT
>JBIOVA010000280.1:0-4062 GCA_044867485.1 Lacipirellulaceae bacterium
GCGCTGAATCAAGCTTGGCGCCGCGCTCCGCTACCGCGTCGCGGCTAACCGCCGTTCTACTGCCGCCAGGTTCCGGGACGTTGGGCGGTGAGGGGGGCGGGCGGCGCGGGGCGCAATCGCTCGATCACAGCGCCGGTTTGGTCGCGCCAGTCCACGTCGGTCGACGGGAACTCGAACAACTCTTTGGCCATCGTCGCGGCGTAGTTGACCTCGAAGAATTCGTACCGCGCCAGCGGATCGGCCGCCAATTCGTTGGGCGGCGCGTCGGCTAGGGCCGCGTCGGCGCCGCGGCGATACTCGACGACGTACGGAAAGAAGTCACGCGCGCCGACAACCACGACGACATGATGCGGCAAGTGCGCCGGCCAATTGGACGCGGCGACGGCGTCGAGCCCCGGCCAGTCTCGCGCCAGGGCGTCGGGGCGCCAACGGCCGACAATTGCCAGCGCGTCCCCGCCTTCGATCGCGGCATCCGTTGCCGGTGCGAACGCGAACGACCGCTGCAGTTCCGCGACAAGTTGCGACAATCCCCCGCGGGCCAGAAGTTCGAGCTGTTGCCGATCCCCCCCTGCCCCGCCCTGCCCCGGCGCGTCGCCTGCCAGGCTCAGCTCGCGGCGCACATGGCCCACGTCGACGCGGGTGACGGTCCGCTCGCCCGGCAAGCGGACGTCGGTCCACAAATGGGCGTCCTTGTCGAGCACCTGCCGGAAGGCCGCCGTCTCGCCGGACACCAGCGTCGTCCACCGCCAGCACGTGCGCCGCGTGTTGCCGATGCCCTGCTGCCAGTACTCGCCGGCGCCGGACATCGGCTGCTCGCCGATGCGGAGCAGTTGGCGGAAGCGGGCGGCGATATTGGGGCGGCGGTCGACCGTCGCTAGCACGCGATCGACAAGTGCGTTGCCATCCTCCCATGCGCCGGCCGAGGCGCTGGCGCCGGGAGTCACCGCGGCGCTCGAACCGCTCGCTGGCGCCGCGGAATGCGTCGTTCGCGTCGCCAGCATTCGCGCCGCGAAATATCCGCCGACCACCGCGAGCGCCGCGACGACAAACCGCCTGGAGAAGCGACGCAAGATGGCCTTCCTTTGCCGGTTTTAACGGATTTGCCAAAGATTCCGGCGCCGCGCCGCCGAACTTCTATACCCGGAAGCGTGCCGATGCCCTCGCGCTCGGTGCGCCTTGTCTGCAAGTCCGGCGCGCCCCGCTTCAGCGGGACGCGGCGGCGATTTTAGGAACTATTCGCGGCTGCCGTCCACGGCAAACACATGCGGCGCTAGGCTCGCCTTGCGGCCGCACGCTGGCACGCCAATTCAGGGGGGAATGCCATGAGACTTCGTCGGTACACCATGCTGCTCTCGGCCGTCGCCTGTCTGGGCGCGGTCGGTTGCTTGGGCCGCGTGGCCCACAATCTGCCTCCTTCGCCGCGGCTGCTGGAGCCGGGACCCGGCGTCGGCGGCCCCGGACCGGGCGTCATTCAGCCCGCTTCGGCGATGATCCCCATGGGCCCCGGCGGCGGCGGCGACGCCGGTGGCATGATGGGCGCCGGCATGATGGGTCCGGGCTGCGGCCCTGGCGGCGGCGGCTTGTGCGGCATCGGCGGCGGCATGTCGCAGATCGCTTTCCTCGGCGTCGAAGGCGGCGAAGTGGCCTGGGACGTCAGCGGCCAGTGCATGTTCGATTCGACGCCGCTGGTGATGCCGGGCCGGCAGAACTTCAACCAAGGCGCCATCTACCGACTCAAGCTGACCAACGTGCCGGATCGCCCGGGCGTCGAGTTGTATCCCACGCTCGAGGTGGCGCCCGTCACGCCGCGCACCGACGCCTACCTGTCGCACTCGCCGATCCCCGTGCAGTTCACCGATGAGGACCTTGACCAGGTGCTCAGCGGCAATTTCGTCACCAAGGTGATCTACTTGCCGGATCCTGAGTTTCAGGAGCTGGCCCTCGCCGGCGTCGAGACGCTCGTGAGCACGCGGCTTGATCCCGGCGTCGATCCGATCGCCGAGGCCGACCGTCGCGGCTCGATCCTGGCGATCCTGCGAATCGGCAACCTCGACCTGCAGGTCCCCGGTCAGATGATCGCCATGAACGGCGGCATCGAGCAGGCGCAATACTACGACGAGGGCGGCTACGAAGGCGGCTACTGCCCGCCGGGCCAAGGCGGCGCCCCGATGGGTCCGCAAGGCATGCCGACCTCCGGCTTCGCTCCGCCGATCGCGCCCCCGGGCGTGGTTTCGGGAGTGAGCGGTCCGCAATGGGGCATGCCGATCACCGGCACGCCGATCGGACTGCCTGGTCCGCCGCACGTGCCGCTGGGTCACCCCGCGGGCCTCGTGAAACATGAGATGAAGAACAAGACGCGGGTGCTCATGCCGCCGCCGGTTCACAAGATGAAGATGACGGTCAAGCAACGGCCGGGCATGAACTATCCGCGGCCCGTGAACAACGTGAACATCAGCGAAACCAATCGGGCGCCGTTCCGGCTGTTCGGCGGCACCGTGCCGGGCCTGTTCAGCGGCCTGGGCGCCCACAAAAACGCGGACGAGTGCTACGAGGAGTGTCCGGAGTGAGAAACAGGATCGAGGGGCGAGGGACGAGGAGCGAGATGATCGCTTGCAAGTCCGATCACTCGCCCCTCGCCTCTCGAAACTCGCTTCTCATCCAAACAATGACAACGGTTCGCACAACGCACCCGTCGATTCCAAATCGACGGCCAGTCGGTGGCAAGCTGCGATGGGCGGTTCTGGTCTGTCTGGCAATGGCCACGCCCGCTCGCGGGCAAGACGGACCGGTCCATTGGCGCCACGCCGGCGCCATGCCTCCGGGAGCGATTGGCCGCCAACGGCTGATGCGGGGCGGACCGTTGTCAGGGTATTGCCAGCCGGTGGAGATCCGCGCCCCAGCCGGGGCGCGGATCGCGCCGGCGGTTGAAGGCTCCTTCGCGGAGCCGCAGCCGGACCGGCTGCTCGTCGGGCTGCAGATTGGGCCGGTCTATCGTTTTCGCGTGACCGACATACCTGAGCATCCCGGCGTCGAGGTGTTTCCTACGGTCGAAATGGTCGACCGTCTCTACCCGCCGCAGGGTCAGTCGCTCAAGTTCCCTGTACCAGTCGACCTGACGCAACAAGAGCTGCAAGTGGCGGCTGAGGGGCAGTTTGTGACGCGGGTGATCTACGTCGAGGACCCGCAACTGGCGATTCCCATTGCCGAGAAAACGCCGAGCCCCACGCGGTGGATCGATGTCCGCGCCGGCGGCGACCCGTTGGTCACTGCCGACAGCTTGGGCCGGCCAATCGCCATCCTGCGCATGGGAGGCCGCGTGCCGGAGCCGGATCGCATCGACGACGCGTTCCTGTACTGCTCGCCGCCGCTGATGGTCTACGACGCGGCGCTGCGCCCCGCACCGAGCGGCGTGATCCTCGCGCCGCACGAAGTGCCACTTGAAGCAGCCCCCTAAACCTGATTTAGCCGCGGTGCTCGCACCGCGCTCCCGCCGCAAGCGGCGAGGCAAAATGTCGGTTCCGCCAAGCATGAGCTCCCCACACGCACCGCCGAAATGGTTTCGCTTCGCCGTGATCGCGGCGGCCGTGATCATGTTGTGCTCGTGCCGCGCAGCCGGGCCAGTGTATCGCGTGGCCGAGGAGCCGTCGCAGAACCCCGTCGCGGCGACGTTCGATCGCATGCGCGACGCAGTCGCTCGCACCGACGACCAGGTGCGGCTCGCCTCGGCGGAAGAAGAAATCCCGACGTACCTCACCAGCGCTCAAATCGCCCGCGCTACAGCTATTCCCGTCGACTGCCCGATTGCGCCCTGCGGTCCCGGCGGCTGCTCCTGCTGCGGCGACGGCGCCATTCGCGGCCCCAGCGACGAGTATCTCTGCGACGGCGGCGACGTCGGCCCCACGGCCGCGGTGGTCAAAACTGGCGACGTCGTGGGCCTGGAGCCGGAAGACGCCGTTGCCCACTACGACACCGTCGACGGCCGCACGGTCATTACGCCCAGCAACAAAGTCTGCATCTACGCCCCACGGTTTGGCGCCGTGCGGCAAATCGTCGATCCGCGTG
>JBIOVA010000281.1:0-16793 GCA_044867485.1 Lacipirellulaceae bacterium
TTCTGGATGATCCGCGATCTCGCGGTGTGGGTTTTGCACTTTTATTCGGGCTAAACCGCAAGCGATTGGGCAGTCCTTGCCTGATAGCTTGCCGATTTCGCGGCTTGACTCGAATCTAGGCGCAAAGTCTCGCGGAATATATACGCATGTATACACATCCTACGCGGGGCGGCTGCTCAAAAGCAAGTCCGAACCCATGATTTTATGGACCTCTGAATGACGCGAATCACGTCTCCTCGGAGCACGCTGCGGCCGAGGCTGGACCTGGTACAATCGGGCGTCGCCCGTTTGTCGTTAGGGAGGCCCAAATGCTTCGCCACCGCCGTCGGTCGCCGTGGGGATTGCTGGTCGTCGTCTCGGCGTGGATTGCCGCGAGCGGCCAAGCGGACGAAGTCGCCGCGGAGCAGGAGGAGGCTCGCAGCGCGGTCGTCATTTACGGCGATCGTGACAACGGCTTTGAGCTGTCCACGTTGCTGATCGACGCCGGCCTGGCGTGCAAACCGGCGGCGTACGCGACGGTGACGGCCGATTGGACGACCGACGTCGACCTCGTTCTCGTTGCTTCGTGCTGCCCCGGCGGATGGCAGCGAGACACGTCGTGGAGCGCGACGCTCCTCGACCGGATGGGAAAAGCGCGCGTCATTGGCTGCGGAGACACGGGCGCCTCGCTGCTGCAAACGAAGAATCTCCTCGTGGGCCATCCGCATGGTTTTCACGGCGGCGGAGCAGTCTCCGTCAACTTCTCGGGCGACGCGCTCCAAGAGCCCGCCGTTCGCGTTCTGCAATCGCCGCACCAGCTTCTGCCCGAACCAAGCGGCGGATTCGATGTGCAGATCCAGCAGGAGCCTGGCGACGTCGAGCATATCGGCATCTACGACGGCGGAGCGTTCCCCGCGGGCACGACCGGCGTGGCGCGTTACCGGAATGAGCCCCACCATTGGCTCATCTGCCAACAAGGCAACTACATGCTGTGGGGCTGTGGCACGTTGGCCCGCGACATGACCGACGACGCGAAGAAGCTGCTGGCGAATCTCGCTTGGCATCTGGCTCACGCCGAGCCGGCCTCGCTCGTGTTTCCCGACAAGATCATGATTGACGAATCCCGCGAAGCGATGCTCGTGGGTGGCGCCCGCGACGAGAGTTACCACACGCTCGCGCGTACCGGCGTGCTCACGGTGCGACTTTCGTGGGACGCCGATACGACGATGATGCTAATGACGCACGGCGCCATCGTGCGCCGCGTTGACGGCGCTTCACCGCTGGAAATCTCGTTTCCCGTAAACGACGCGATGTTCGGCAAAGAAGTCCAGATCGAAGTTGGCTCGTTCCAGCTCAAGGAAGGCGAAGAGTGCCCGTTCGAGCTGACGCTCGACTGGGAGGACTAGCTCTTAGCCTCGCGGCCGCTCCAGGCCGAAATCCAGCGGCTTCTGCGGGTCGTCGCCGTGGTCGGGCGCCAGCTCCTTGAACAACAGGCTTGGCTGGATATCGCGGTTGTGCTGGTACTTGCTGTCGTACTCGTCGAACGCGCCGGTCAGCTCGTGGTAGAAGATCTGGCAGATCGGCACGCCGGCGTAAATGCGGATCGGCTGCACCGCGAACATCTCAAGCGTCCAGAAGCCGCAGAAGCCCACGTCGCCGAAGCCAGCCGTCACGTGGACGAACAGCCCGAGCCGGCCGACGGACGACCGCCCCTCGATCTGCGGCACGAGATTGTGCGTCTCGGTGCGTTCCGCCGTGCGACCGAGGTAGAGCTGATTGGGGCTGAGCACCAACCCGTCGCGTGGAATGGAGATCCGCCGCACTCGGTTGGCCTTGGCCATGTCGAGGACGACCTCTTCGTAGACCATCAACTCGTCGTGCAGCGTCAGGTTGTAACTATTGGGATTGAGCGCAGCGGGGTTGAACGGATCGATCTCAATGTCGCCGCCGAGTCGAGCGCGAATTTCTTGGCCGGAAAGAATCATCGCTTACTGGTTTCCATCGTGAATTGACAGGATAACAGGATTTGCAGGATTTACAGGATGAGAAACATGGGATTGGGACATCGCGTTGGCGATGACTCGAGTCTGATCCTGTTCATCCTGCCCATCCTGTTCTCCTGTCAATTCACGCCAATCTTGGGACAGAGTTTGGCTAGCGTACAAATGTCACATTTGGGTTTTCGCGCATGACAAACCTGGCGGCCGTGGTGAATGAGGCGGTGCGCGAAATTGATCCACTCCTTCTGCGGCAACAGGGCCATCAGGTCCGCCTCGACTTTGTTCGGATCGTCGTGCCGCGTGAGCCCCAGCCGGCGGCTGATGCGGCCGACGTGCGTATCGACGACCACGCCGGTCGCTTTGCCGAAGGCGACGCCCAGCACCACGTTGGCCGTCTTGCGACCCACGCCCGCCAACTGCACTAGGGCGTCGAGCTCTTCGGGCACGCGGCCATCGTGATGTTCGACCAGAGCCTGCGAGCAGGCTTTGATGTTCTTAGCCTTGTTGCGGAAGAAGCCTGTGCTTTGGACGGCCTTCTCAATGTCGCCCAGTGGCGCCGCGGCGAACGCGGCCGGATCGGGGTATTTCCTGAACAGTCCCGGCGTGACCATGTTCACGCGCTCGTCGGTGCACTGGGCTGAGAGGATCGTGGCCACCAGCAACTCGAACGCGGTCTCGTGGCCCAATGCGCACTCGGCCTCGTCATAGTCCTTGGCGAGTTGCCGGACGATCTTGGCCGTTCGCTGTTTGAGCTGTGCGGGGTCCTCCGCCGACGGCGCTTTGGCCGATTTCTTGACCTTCTTCGGCGCTGGCAGCTTCGGCTTGGGCAGCTTTTTGGCGGGCATCACAGGCGGCGGCGACAAGGTGCGGGCGGCTGGGCGCTGCGGTCATTTTGGGATCCGTGGCGCCCTCGTCAAGCCAGCGCCTGTCACGGCGAGGTCGGCCGAGGCGTCTGGCCGCAAGTCCACTGCGCGGACCTTCGGCCGACCTCGGGGTGACGAGAATGTCCCGCTGCCAACAAACCTCCGTAGTGCCCACGCGGATTCTGGCCCCCCGCTCGTCGGCTGCCTATAATCCCCACAGTTGAGTGCGGCGTGCTGGGGAGCGCGCCGAACCGACAGCTCGGCCATCAATTGGAGCCTCGCCTGCGATGTCGGATGACGCGCCTGCCGTCGAGCAGCTTTACGCCGATGGCATCCGCCATTTCAACAGTTGCGACTTCTTCGAAGCGCACGAAACCTGGGAGGAGCTGTGGACCGAATACCGCGGTCCCGCACGGCGGTTTTACCAGGGGCTCATCCAGGCAGCGGTCGCATTGCACCATTTCGGCAATGGCAACATCCGCGGGGCGAAAAAGGTGTATCTTTCCAGCCGGGCGTACCTCGATGACTATCGTCCGGCGTATCTGGGACTCGACCTCGACGCGTTCCTCGCGCAGTACGAGCGGTGCTTCGTCGACGTGCTGGCGTCGACCGAGGAATTCCCCAAACTTGTGGTGGACCCGGAATTGATTCCGGAAATTCATTTGGATCCGGCGCTCGCTGGCGAAGTGGGCGAGTAACTGCGTCGGACGGCGACGCCGGCTTTTGGCGCCGGCTTAACGAATCACAGGCCTGATCATGCTTCCTTGGAATGCGGATGATCTGACGTTTGACGAGACGCGGTTCGCCGGTACGGTGCGGCTGTTCCCGCTGCCCGACCTGGTGATGTTTCCGCATGTGGTGCAGCCGTTGCACATTTTCGAGCCGCGGTATCGCGACATGCTCAACGACGCCCTCGACGGCGACGGCCTGATTGCGATGAGCATCCTGGCGACGGGCTGGGAGACCGACTATGACGGCCGCCCCGAGTTGCTGCCCAACGTGTGCGTCGGCAAAGTGATCACGCACCAACGGCTCGACGACGGGCGATACAACCTGATGCTTTTGGGGGCGCGGCGGGGTCGGATCGTCGCCGAGTTGCCGGCGACGCGATCGTTTCGCCGAGCCGAGGTCGAGTTGATCGACGACGTGTATCCGATGGCGGGCGAGTCGGGTCGCGACGACCTGCAAACGGCGCTGGCCAAAGCGTTTCAGCGCACGCTGCCGCTGTCCCACGAGGGGGCCAACGAAGGCGCCGTGCAGGAGCTGCTGTCCGAGGAAGTGCCGCTGGGCGTGCTCACCGACCTCGTGAGTTTTGCGTTGCCGCTCAAGGCTGGACTGAAGCACGAACTGCTCGCGGAGTGCGACGTCGACGCCCGGGCGCGGTGGCTGCTCAAAGCCATGAATAGGCCGGCGCCGCCTCCGGTGAAAGCGCCGCACGTCGCGACCCTTCGCGGAAAGTTCCCGCCGCGGTTCAGCGCCAACTAACGCCCAATCCGTGTGCCATGCCCTCGGGCCGCCGTGGGCATGTGCCGCAATGCGTCGTCGCTTCTCGACCGCTTCGGATGCCCACGCTGACGTGGGCATGGCACACACGGTTGACGCCGTTGCGCCGCGATGCCTACGATCGACGGGATGAAGTCACCTCAATCAGTTCGCGCCTCGTTCGACGCCGGAAGTCTGGCCGGCGAACTCGACGACGCGGTCGCCCGGCCCGATGCGCCGGCCGTCGATCTGCCGCGAATCGAGCGCGCCGTGCGCGAAATCCTCGCCGCCGTCGGCGAAGACCCTGACCGCGAAGGGCTCCGCGAAACGCCGGCCCGCGTGGCCCGCATGTACCAGGAACTGTTTCGCGGCTTGCACACCGATCCCCGCGTGCACCTCAAGAAGTTCTTCACCGAAAAGTACGACGAGATGGTGTTGGTGAAGGATATCGCCTTCAACAGCATGTGCGAGCACCACATGCTGCCGTTCATTGGCAAGGCGCATATCGGCTACGTCCCCAACGGCCGCGTTGTGGGGCTGAGCAAGTTGGCCCGCGTGGTGGAGGAGGTGTCTCATCGCCCGCAGGTCCAGGAACGGATGACCGAGCAGATCGCGAACCTGCTGGTCGAGGAACTGGACGTGAAGGGCGTCGCAGTGGTCATCGAGGCGTCGCATTCGTGCATGGCGATCCGCGGCGTGCGGAAGCCTGACAGCGTCTGCGTCACGTCGGCGATGAAAGGCATCTTCCGCTCGAACCTGTCGAGCCGGAGCGAGGTGATGACCCTCATCTACGGCGACCGGCGGTAGGTCGCTATGACGTTGCTCACGGAGTTCATGCTGCGGCTGGCGTTCGGATTGGCCGCGGGCATGGTGCTCGTCCCGGCGCGGCAGGTCACGAGCGGCTATTTCCGAAATCATTTGTACGTCACGATGGGACTTGCGTTGTTTGCCGGGCTGCTCGCCCGCACCGCGCATGCCTCGGCGCTGCTACCGTCGATGGTCGCCGCGGGGTTGAGCTACGCGGGCTCGCTCTGCTGGCTGTACGAAAAGCCGCGGGCTGGGAAGGCCGCCCTCGTGCTTGTCGCGGCGGCTGCGCTCGTCGGCGCCCTCTTGGTGGCGCAAGGGGCCATCCGCTCCAAGCCTGACGCCGGGTTGCACTACGCCCACGTCGTCACCTCCGGCGCCACGCTCGGCGTGGTGATGGCGGCGATGCTGTTGGGGCACTGGTATCTCAACGCGCCGGGTATGCAGCTCGCGCCGCTGCGACGCCTGCTCGCGGCGGCGGCGATCGTCGTCACGATTCACGCAATCTTATGCGGCATTGGGTTAGGGCTGGAACTTGCCGCGCGACCCACGTCAACGCCCTGGTGGTTGTTTCTCACGCTGCGCTGGTCGTTTGGATTGATCGGCGTGCTCATTCTGCTCTGGATGGCATGGCGCACGCTTGAAGTGCCCAACACGCAGAGCGCCACCGGCATCCTGTACGTTGCGGTGATCGGCACGTTCGTCGGCGAAACGATGTCGCTGCTACTGTCTGCCGAGAGTGTCTATCCGCTATAATTGAGGGATGAATGCCACTTTTGCCTGCCCGGCGTGTCAGGCCGCCGTGCGGCAGCAGTTCGACGCCTCGTCGACCGCCCTGGCGTGCCCCCATTGCGGGCAGCAAATCAAATTCTCCGCGGGCAGCGTCGACGGCCGCCGCGTGACGCGCTGCCTCGTGTGTCCCAGCACGGACCTGTTCGTCCGCAAGGATTTTCCGCAGCGGCTCGGCGTGCTCATCGTCGCGGTGGGGATCATCGGCAGCTCGATCGCCTGGCACTACACGCTGCTGGGGTGGACCTTCGGCATCCTGTTCGCCACAGCGCTGGCCGATCTCGCCCTGTTCGCGCTCGTGGGCAACGCGCTCATGTGCTATCGGTGCGGCGCCCAGTACCGCGGCACAGAGGCGATGGACGCCCACGGGCAATTTAATTTGGAAACGCACGAAAAATATCGCCAGCTTGCCGCGCGCGTGGGCTCGTCCGCGCCGGGTCGCCCCTGAACCCCCACGCGCCGACTCCATGGACGCCGAACAGCTTCGCATCCAAGAAGACTTGCAAGGGCAGATCGACGGCGACGTCCACTGCGACGACCTGTTCGTCCAGATGTACGCCAGCGATGCGAGCATCTTCGAGGTTCCGCCGTTGGGCGTCGTAAGGCCCCGCACCCGCGAGGACGTATCGGCCGTCGTACGCTACGCGGCGGAATGCGGCATTCCGGTGTTCGCTCGCGGGGCCGGCTCGGGACTGGCAGGCGACTCGCTGGGCCGGGGGCTGGTCGTCGACTTCTCCCGCCACTTCCGCCGCATTCTGGCGATCGATGACGACGCGGTGACGGTCCAAGCCGGCGTCGTGCTCGCGCAGCTCAACGAGCGGCTCCACAAGTTCGGGCGATTGTTCGGCCCCGATCCGGCGGCTGAGCAAACCACCACGATGGGCAGCGTCGTGGCCCTCGACGCTTCGGGCAGCCACTGGCCGGCGTACGGCTCGGCCCGGCGGCATGTCCGCGAGCTGGAAGTTGTGCTGGCCGACGGACAGATCGTGCGGCTTTCACGGCACGCCGTCCCCGAAACGCCGGTGACCCGCGAGGAAAACGTCGCTGCGTATCTCGCGGCGGGCGTGCAGGACATCGTGAATCATCACCGCGCGGCCATTGACGGCCGCACGACGCGCAGCTTCGTCGACCGCAGCGGCTACCACCTTCACGACCTCCGCACCGACGACGGCGTCGACCTGGCGCGGCTGCTCGTGGGCAGCGAAGGGACGCTCGCGCTTGTGACCGAGGCGACCCTCGGCACGGTCCCGCTCCCGCGGCACACGTCGAACGTGCTGTTGTTCTTCACGTCGCTCGACAACGCCGCCGCCGCCGCCGCCGAGCTGTCGACGCATTCACTACGAGCGTGCGACTTGATGGATCGCCGCCATCTCAGCCTCGCCCGCGAGATGGACCCGCGGTACGAGTTCATGATTCCCGCCGAGGCCGAGGCTGTGCTGCTTGTCGAGCGTGAAGGCGCCACGGCCGAGGAAGCTCGCAGCGCCGTTCTTGAGGTTGAAGACCTTGTTGTGAACCGACTCCGGCTGGCGTCCGGCTCGCAGGTAGCGCTCGACGACGACGACAACGATCTGGTCTGGCAGCTTGCGCGGCGATTTGTGCCCACGCTCTACCGCCTGCGCGGCTCGACGCGGCCGACTCCTTACGTCGAAGACATTGCGGTGCCGCCAACTGAGCTGCCGGGCTTTCTGCGCAGGGCGCTCGAAGCGTTGCGGTCGCGCCAAATCACCGCGTCGATTTTCGGGCACGCGGCCCACGGGCAACTCCATATTCGGCCGTTCATCGACGTGTCGAACGATGCCGACATGCAAAACCTGCGCGAGCTGGCTGAGGAACTTTACACGGCCGCGTGGGAGGTGGGCGGCACGATCAGCGGCGAGCATGCCGAGGGCTACAGCCGCACGCCGTTCGTCGAGCGGCAGCATGGGCCGTTGATGGCGGCGTTCCGCGAAGTGAAACGGCTGTTCGACCCGCAGGGCATTCTGAATCCCGGCAAAAAGATTCCGCTGGAAGGCGCCGTGCCGACGGCGCCGCTGCGTCGGGTGGCGTATCCGCTGTTGGACCGGCTCAACGCCAACGGCCAGCCGCTCGCGGAGCCGTTGCCCGCTTCGCCGGCCAAGCCCGCGGACGGGCCGCTGATCGATCTGCAGCTTGCGTGGCAACCGGAGGAGATGACCTACGCGGCCCGGTTGTGCAACGGCTGCGGGGCCTGCCGCACCCAAAGCGTCGGCACGCGGATGTGCCCCACGTTTCGTCCATCGCCGCGCGAAGAGGCCTCGCCGCGGGCCAAGGCGAATCTCGCCCGCGCGGTGCTCACCGGCGCACTGCCGGCGGGCGCGGTGGTCGACGACCAGTTCAAGGAACTGCTTGACCTGTGCGTTCACTGCCACATGTGCCGGCTGGAGTGCCCAGCCAACGTCGACATCCCGAAGCTGATGTCCGAGGCCAAAGCGGCGTATGTCGCCGCCAACGGGCTCGACTTTCACGAGTGGGCCTCCACCCGCATCGACTACCTGTGCGAGACCGCCGCCCGGGCGCCGCGCGTGGCCAATTGGGCGGTGGGCAATCGCATGGCGCGGTGGCTCATGGAAAAGACGCTCGGCATCGCCCAAGGCCGCAAGCTGCCGCGGTTCAACAAGCGGCCGTTCCTCAAGTCGGCCACGCAGCGGCGGCTCGCGCGGCCGCATCGCGGCGCGGGGGACAAGGTGTTGTTGTTCGTCGACACGTACGCCAACTACTGCGACGCTCAACTCGCCCAGGCACTGGTCGCGGTGTTGGAGCACAACGGCGTCTCGGTCCACATCCCCGACCGGCAACTCGACTCCGGCATGCCGATGATCTCGCAGGGCGTCCTCGGACCGGCCCGGGCGATCGCCGAGCGGAACGTCGGACTGTTGGTCGAGTCTGTGCGGCAGGGGTACACAGTCGTGTCGACCGAGCCCTCGGCGATTCTCGCCCTGCGGCGCGAGTACCTGCACCTCATGGGCGACGATCGCGACGCGGAGCTCGTCGCCGAGAACTCGATGGAGGCCAGCCACTACCTCTGGCGGCGGCATCAGCAGGGCAAGTTGCAGCTTGATTTCTCGGCGCTCGACCTCACGGTTGGCTACCACGCCCCCTGCCATGTGAAGGCCCTCGACGTGGGGCTGCCCGCGGTCAATCTGCTCGGGCTAATCCCGGGGCTGCGGGTGCGCACCGTCGAAAAAGGCTGCAGCGGCATGGCGGGGATGTACGGATTTATGCGCAAGAACTACCGCACCAGCCTCCGCATCGGCCTGCCGCTGATCACCGAGCTGCGCTCCGCCCGCTTCCAGGCGGGGGTGAGCGAGTGCAGCACCTGCCGCATCCAGATGGAGCAGGGCTCGGCCCTGCCGACGATTCACCCCGTGAAACTGCTGGCGCTGGCCTATCGGCTGATGCCTGAGCTGCGCGCCTTGCTCAACCGGCCGGCAGACAGCCTAATAGTAGGATGAAAGTCTCGGTGAAACTATTTGCGGCGGCGCGGGAAATCGCGGGCACGGCGGAAGCGGTGATCGACGCCGCGCCGGGCGCCATGGCGGGCGACGTGCGACGGCGACTGATCGAGCAAGTGCCGGAGCTGGCGCCGTTGGCGGCGCGTTCGCTGCTGGCTGTGAACGCGGAGTACGCCGACGACGCCACGCCGGTGGGGGACGGCGACGAAGTCGCCCTGATCCCGCCCGTAAGCGGCGGTTGACATGATTGAACTTACCACCGAGCCGATCGACGTCGTGGCGCTTGTGACGCGCGCTCAGCAGCCCGCGGCGGGCGCCGTGCTGTTGTTTCTGGGCGTCTCACGGCAATACACCGGCGAGCGCGAGACCGTCGAGTTGTCGTACGAGGCCTATCACGAAATGGCGGAACGCGAGTTGGCCCGGCTCGAAGCCAAAGCCCGCGGCCGCTGGCCGTTGGTCGAGTGTGCGATCGTTCATCGCCTCGGCATCGTGCCGATCAGCGAAGCAAGCGTTGCGGTTGTGGTCAGCAGCCCGCATCGCCACGAGGCGTTTGAGGCCGGTCGTTGGCTGATCGACGCGATTAAGGAATCGGCGCCGATTTGGAAGCAAGAGCGCTGGGCTAGCGGCGAAACTGAGTGGGTGCATCCTCAAGCGTCGCCGAAATCCCTATGAAACGACGGGATTCTAACGCGAGCCTCGTTGACGGTTTTGGCCGTCGGCATACGAGTCTGCGCATCAGCGTCACCGACCGCTGCAACATCCGTTGCTTCTACTGCATGCCCAATGAGGGCGTCGTGTTTCGCCGCCGCGAGGAGCTGCTCACGTTCGAGGAGATCGAACGGCTGGTCTGCGCCATCGTGCCACTGGGGATTCGCAAGCTGCGGCTCACCGGCGGCGAACCGCTTGTGCGGGCCGAACTCCACCGGCTTGTGCGGATGCTGGCGGCCGTGCCAGGCGTGGACGATCTTGCGCTGACCACGAACGGAATGTTACTTGACGAGCAAGCCGAGGCGCTGCGAGCCGCGGGGCTCCAGCGGATTAACATCAGCCTCGACGCCCTGCAGGAGGAAGTCTTCCAGAAAATCTCGCGGCGTCCTGGACTCGATCGCGTGCTATCCGGCATTGCCGCGGCGCAGCGCGTCGGGTTCGAGCAGGTCCGCCTCAACGCCGTCGCGATCCGCGGCATTACCGAGAGCGAGGTGATTCCACTGGTCGCCTTCGCCCGCGCGCGGAACCTCGAACTGCGGTTCATCGAGTTCATGCCGCTCGACGCCGAGCAGCACTGGACCAGTGACGAAGTGCTCACCGGCGCCGAGCTGCGGCGAATTGTTGAAGCGGAGTTCGGGCCGCTCGCGCCCGCTAACCGCACGGACCCCAGCCAGCCGGCAGTTGACTTCCGCTTCGCTGATGGCCGCGGCGGCCTGGGCTTCATCAACTCCGTGAGCGAACCGTTCTGCGAAGGCTGCAACCGGCTGCGGCTGACGGCCGAGGGACAGGTCCGCAACTGCCTGTTCTCGACGGTCGAGTGGGACGCCCGCACCGTGCTTCGCGGCGGCGGCTCAGACGACGACTTGCGGTTGCTGTTCCACGAGTGCGTCGCCGCCAAAGCCAAGGCCCACGGCATCGGCGAGGCCGACTTCCAACGGCCCCAGCGGGCGATGTATCAAATTGGCGGCTAGTCGCCCGAAGCATCCATGCGCATCTACCTCGACAACGCTGCGACAAGCTGGCCCAAGCCCGAGTGCGTGTACGAAGCCGTCGACCGTTTTCAACGCGAACTCGGCGCCCCCAGCGGCCGTAGCGCGTACGCCGAAGCGGTCGAAGCGAGCCAGATTGTCGACCGCGCCCGGCGTGGCGTCGCCGCCTTGATCGGAGCCCGGGATTCACGCCAAGTCGTGTTCGGCTACAGCGGGACCGATGCTCTCAATCTCGCCGTCCACGGCGTCGTGCGGCCCGGCGACCATGTGGTGACGACGGTCTGCGAACACAACTCGGTGCTCCGACCGCTGCGGGCGTTGGCGGAAACAGTGGGCGTCGACGTGTCCTACGCTCCGTGCGACGGCCAGGGATTCGTCGATCCCGACGATGTCCGCAAGCTCCTGCGACCGACGACGCGATTGGTCGCGGTGGTTCACGCCTCGAATGTCACCGGCGCCGTGCAGCCCGTCGCCGATATCGGGGACCTCGCGCGCGAACGCGGTGCGCTGATGCTCGTCGACGCCGCGCAAACGATAGGCCACGAGCCGATCGACGTCGGCGCAATCAACGTCGACTTGCTCGCGGCGCCAGGACACAAAGGCCTGCTCGGCCCGTTGGGCGTCGGCGTGCTTTACATCCGGCCGGGCGTGGAGCGCGAGCTGACGCCGCTCCGCTACGGCGGCACCGGCACGCAGAGCGACGACGATCGGCAGCCTGACTCGCTGCCCGACAAGTACGAGCCCGGCAATCACAATGTCCCCGGTCTCGCCGGCCTTGTCGCCGCAGTCGATTGCCTTCAATCGCGAACTCTTGCCGCAATGGAAGCGCATCACCAATCGTTGGCCGCACGCTTGCTCGCCGGTCTGCATGGGATCAACGGCCTGGCGGTCTACGGCCCGAGGACCGCGGAGCGTCGCACGAGCGTTGTCAGTCTCAACATCGAAGACTACGATCCTCAAGAGCTGGCCGCACTGCTCGACGCATCGCACGGCGTCCAGTGCCGCGCCGGTCTCCACTGTGCCCCGCGAATGCACGCGGCGCTTGGTACGATGGAGCGCGGAGGCACCGTGCGGCTCAGTCCGGGACACGCAACGACGCTCGACGAGATCGACGCGACAATCGCCGCGCTGGAAGAAGCCGCTCACGTATCCATCCGCTGACCTCGCAGGGGGCGCTCCTCATGCCCGACGCCGCACCAGACGACGCCCACCAACCGTGGTACGCCGCCGGCCTGCGGTTCAAGTGCACGGGCTGCGGCGACTGCTGCACGGGCGCCCCGGGCTACATCTGGGTCAATCAGGCTGAGATCGACGCGCTGGCGCGGCGCCTGGGAATGCCGGTCGACGAGTTCGAGCAGAAGTATGTCCGCGCGGTGGGCGTACGCCGCACGCTCAGGGAACGCAAGAACTACGACTGCGTGTTTCTCGACGGCGAGACCCGCAAATGCACGGTTTACGAGGACCGCCCTCGCCAGTGCCGTACCTGGCCGTTCTGGAACTCGAATCTGAAATCGCCGGAGGCGTGGCAGGAAACTTGCGCAGTTTGCCCCGGCAGCGGCCACGGAAAGCTGTACACGCTGGAAGCCATCGACCAGCAGCGGTCGGTGATCAACATCTGACGCAGGCCGTCCCTCTGCGGATGGGGTTCGACTTTGCGGATTGGCTGAACTTTGCCGCGGCCAATTGCCGATGGACTGGGATAGCCTCCCGAGGTTTGGTGCGCGGCCGATTCGCGCAGCCTTCGGGCTCGGGGCGCCGGTATGGCAGGGATTTTCATCCCCGCGGGACCTGCGCACCGCTGGCGCCGATCTTTGACATCCCGATGAAGCCAGCCAAGAAGGCGCCTGCCAGCGGCCCATTCGCGTCGACGTAAGTCCAAGCGGATGTTTTCGCACACCTTCCGCCATCGGGCGTCCCTTTCTTGACACTAATGCTTACGCCAATTACACTTGGAGCGAGTAACCGACCTCTGCCACTCGGTTCGTCGGCCGCCCCCCGTTGGGCGTCACGATCCTTGTCTGAAGGGACCTCCTCGTGACCAAGAAAGAGATCGTTAAGACCATCTCCGACGAGATTGGTCTCACGCAGCTCAAGACGAAGGAGATCGTCCAAAAGACGTTCGATGCCATCGTCGAGACGCTGGTCGAAGATCACCGCATCGAGCTACGGAACTTCGGCGTGTTCGAGGTGAAACGCCGCGCGGCACGCAAGGCTCGCAACCCGCGCACGGGTGAGAAAGTCTTTGTGCCAGAAAAGTTTGTGGTCACGTTCAAGCCTGGCAAGGAGATGGAGGAACGGGTCCGCGAGATGGAAGATCGGGCGAACGAAGCGGCTCGACGGGCCGCGATGAGCGAGAACCACGCCCCGGCCTCCGCCCCAACGACCACGTCGGCGCCAAGTCACCAAACATTCGGCGCGCCAACGAGTTACGAAGCCGGACACGGCTAAGTGACGCCAGGTGTGCGGGCAGCCGCGGCCGGCGTGCCAGCACCGCTGAATGGCGTTTGAGATGCCGCCGACGAAAAGTGCTGTCGAACAATTCAGTCTCGGCGCAACTCGTTTCAGTTTCTAGTATTCCGCCCCTTGTCGCACACGCTTTGGCCGGCTCTCATCGACCACCGACAACTCGTCACAAGCCAAATCCACTCGCGGCGTCCGACGCCGCCAACGCCACCTAATCGCAAGTACACGCGGGCCTTACGTCGCCACAGACGCCGGCCCGGCATGGTTCCGAGCTCAAGGAGGAGCGACGCACATGCGCAATTGGCTTTTATCGACCGCAATGGTCTGCTCGCTACTGGGCTCCTCGGGCTGCTTGGTGCCCATCTACTCGGCCGACCCTGCTCGACGCGCCCAGCAACTGTTCTACACGTCCGAGAACCTGCGGCTCATCCTGGACGAGTGGGAGCGGATCTGGTTCCTCGATATGCCGTCGCACCTGACGCCGCATAGCACGCACGGCGGCATCATTTAGCCGCGTCGCTCGCGACGCGCGATGAGCTGCGAACGCGCCCGATTGCCGCAGAGAGCCTCCGCGGACTAGAGTGGAGCGGTTCGCTCCCTCGTGCGCGGTGACCGCCCTTGAATGCTACGTCCGATCCAACGCACAGCGATTCCACCGTCGACCTGCGCGTGCGGTTGGGTCGCCTGGCGCTGCCCAATCCCGTGCTGGTGGCGTCCGGCACGTTCGGCTACGCGCGCGAGATGCAGGGGTTGGTCGATCTCACCCGGCTCGGCGGCATCCTGCCCAAAACGGTCACGCGGCAGCCTCGCCCCGGCAACGTCCCCTGGCGAACGATCGAGACGCCGGCGGGGATGCTCAACTCGATCGGACTCGACAACGACGGCATCGACGCGTTCATTGCCCACCACTTACCGTACCTGGCGAGCGTTGGCGCGCCGATCATCGTGAGCATCGCCGGCCGCACGGCGGACGAGTTCGTCGAAATGGCAGCACAGCTTGGCGCTGTGTCCGAGGCCGCAGCGATCGAGCTCAACATCTCCTGCCCCAACGTGAGCGGCGGCGTTGACTTCGGCACGAATCCCGCGACGTGTGAACAGCTCGTGGCCGGTTGCCGCGCCGCATGCCCGTTGCCGATCATCGCCAAGCTGACGCCCAACGTCACCAGCATCGCGGACATTGCCAAGGCGGCCGAGGCGGGGGGCGCCGACGCGGTTTCGCTCATCAACACGTGCCTGGGGATGGCCGTCGACTGGCGCCGCCGCCGGCCGCTGTTGGGCAACGTGCTTGGCGGGCTCAGTGGTCCGGCCATCAAGCCGATCGCCCTGCGCTGCGTCTACCAGGCCGCCCGCGCCGTCCGCACGCCCGTGATCGGCGTCGGCGGCATCGCCAATGTCGACGACGTGATGGAATTTCTCGTCGCCGGGGCGTCGGCGGTTCAACTGGGGACTGTGAACTTCTACAATCCAACGGCGGCGACGACGGTGCTCGACGGCTTGCCCGCGGCAGTGGCGTCGTTGGGGGCAAGCAGCGTCGCCGAGATTGTCGGCACGCTGCAACTGCCGAAGGCGACGTGATGGCGGCGGCGCTCGTTGTGCCGCGCTCCGCTTCGGCAGACCTCCGCGTCGCGGCTAACCCCTGACTCCTGACTCCTTCCCATGCGCGTCCTCAGCGGCATTCAACCGACCGGCCGGTTCCACTGGGGCAACTATTTCGGCGCCATCCGGCAGTACATCGACCTGCAGACCGAGGACGAGGCGTATTACTTCATCGCCAACCTGCACGCCCTCACCACGGTGCGCGACCCTGCGCTGCTCAAGCAGCTCACGCTTGACGCGGCCGTCGATCTGCTGGCGCTGGGGCTCGATCCCCAGAAGGCGATCCTGTTCGTGCAGTCCGACGTGCCCGAGGTGAGCGAGCTCTGCTGGCTGCTGATGACCGACGCGCCGATGGGTTTGCTCGAGCGCTGTCACGCCTACAAGGACAAGAAGGCCAAGGGCCTGGCGGCCGAGGCGGGGCTGTTCACCTATCCGGTGCTTATGTCCGCCGACATCCTGGCGTACGACGCCGACACGGTACCCGTGGGCGAGGACCAGGTGCAGCACATCGAGGTGTGCCGCGACCTGGCCCAGCGGTTCAACAGCAAATTTGGCGAGACCTTTGTTATGCCGAAGGCCAAGCTGCTCGACTCGTCCGCCAAGGTCCCAGGCCTCGACGGCGAGAAGATGTCGAAGAGCTACAACAACACGCTCGAGCTGTTCGACGACGCCAAGGCCCAGCGCAAGAAGATCATGCGTATCCCGACCGACTCGCGGCCGATGGACCAGCCGAAGGACCCTGCCGACGACGTGCTGTACCAGCTTTTCTCGCTCGTGGCGACCGACCTGCAGCGGGCCGAGATGGAGGCGCAGTACCGCCGCGGCGGGTTCGGCTACGGCGAAGTGAAGAAGGCGCTTGCCGACGCGGCCGACGCCTTCCTTGGCCCGGCGCGCGAGCGCCGCGCTCAATGGGAATCGCGACCAGACGACGTGCGCGACGTGCTGGCCGGCGGCGCTGCCAAGGCCCGCAAAAAGGCCGGCGCCGTGTTGGCCCGCGCTCAGGTCGCCTGTGGCATTAAGGGCTACTGACCATGGCGTCGCAAATCATCGGCGTCGGCGCCGACATCATCGAGTGCCTGCGGATCGCGCAGATGATCGAACGGCACGGCGAGCTGTTCATCCGCCGCGTGTACACGGAGCACGAGATCGAATACTGCACGACCAAGAAGGCGGCAACACAGCACTACGCGGGCCGCTGGGCGGCGAAAGAGGCGGTGCTCAAAGCCCTGGGCACGGGCTGGATTCGCGGCATTAGTTGGCGCGACGTCGAGGTGCGGCACAAACCCGGCGGCGCCCCGACAATCGCCCTCCGCGGCGGCGCCCGCGAGGTCTTCGAACGCTCCGGCATCGCGCGGATGCACATCACTATCTCACACTGCCGCAGCCACGCGGTCGCGTACGCCGTTGCCGAGGGAGACGTTTCGGAAGAAGAGTGACGGGCCGCGTGGTGCAACGCGCTCCGCTTCGCGGACTTCGCGTCGCGGCTAACCGCTTTTCTTGACTGCCAGTTTCTTTTTCGCCGACTTCTTCTTGGCCGCCTTCTTCGGCGTCGCTGCCTTCCGCGGCGTCTTTTTCTTGGGCGCCGGGCCTTGGGCCGCCTTTTCCGCAAGCATGGCCATCGCTTCGTCGAAGGTGAGCTCCTCGACCGCG
>JBIOVA010000282.1:0-14294 GCA_044867485.1 Lacipirellulaceae bacterium
CGGGGTCCGCCAGCCCACTTCGGCTGCCGGACCCCGGCCCGGTTCCGGGCGGCGCGGCGACTCAAGACGCAACATTTCTGCAATCGGCGACAAATGAGATTCATCAAAATCGACCGCCCTATGATCCATCGCCTCCAGCGAGCCGCATTCCCCGGCCGTCCGTCCAGGGAAAAGCCAAGTCGGCGGCGATTGCAATTCGAGCGACTGGAGGCGCGCCAACTACTCGCCGCCGACGTCGTCATTTCAGAATTCCTGGCATCCAACAGCGGCGGACTCCGTGACGGCGACGGCGACTCCTCCGATTGGGTCGAACTATTCAATAGAACCAACTCGACGGTGGACCTTAGCGGGTACTACCTGACGGACATCAATAGCAATTTGACGAAATGGTCGTTCCCGGCCGGCACGAGCATTGGCCCCCATTCCACCCTGTTGGTGTTCGCGTCCGACAAGGGCGCCGCCGGCCCCGCCGGAGAACTTCACACGAACTACAAGCTGTCGGCCGACGGCGAGTTCTTGGGATTGGTCGAGCCGAATGGTGCGACGATCGTTCACGCCTTCGCTCCCACGTTTCCGCCGCAGGAAACGAACGTGTCGTACGGACTCTCGATGACGTCCAGTGCGACGACGCTGGTCGACGACGCGACAACGATGCGTTATTGGGCTCCTGCCAACGCCGCGTTCGACGTCGTATGGCGGGCGACCGCCTTCGACGACGGTTCTTGGACCGCGGCAACGGCAGGGGTGGGCTACGAGGGATCGCCAGGCAGCGCCAACGACTACACCTCATTGATCGACGCGGCGGTTCCCGGCGGAACGACTTCGGTTTACGCACGTTTCAAATTCAATGTCGCCGATCCGGCGGCGTTCGATACGCTCACGCTCGGAATGATCTACGACGATGGGTTCGTCGCCTATCTGAATGGCCAATTGATCGCGTCGGCCAACGCGCCTGGCAGCCCGGCTTGGAACTCCGCGGCAGGCCCCGTCAATCGCGGCGACGAAGTCGTGCTGGCCGACTACGTCAACTTCGACGTCAGCAGCTTTCTCAACACGCTGCAGACGGGCGACAACATCCTGGCGATTCACGCGCTCAATCAGTCGGGAAGTTCCGACATGCTGATGATCCCGCGGCTGATCGCCGGCGCCGCGGAAGTCGTTGAACCCTTTGTCGTGGGGCACTTTGCCGCGCCGACGCCCAATGCGCCCAACGGCCAGGTTTTTTTGGGAATTGTCGAGGACACAAACTTCAGCGTCGACCGCGGCTTCTATTCGGCGCCGTTCGACGTGACGATCGCCACGCCCACGCCCGGCGCCACCGTCGTCTACACCATCAACGGATCGGCACCGACGGTCGATAACAATCTGAACATCACGAACGGCATTTTGTACACGGGGCCGGTCCACGTCGGGGGCACGACAAACCTTCGCGCTGCCGCATTCAAGTTAGGATTTGTGCCCACGAACGTGGACACCCAGACCTACATCTTCACCAGCGACGTCATCCAGCAAACCTATCAATCCGCCATCAACGCGGGCTTGCCCGCCTCGTGGGGCAGCCGCTCGGCCGACTACGGCCTTGACCCCGACGTTATCGGGCCCAACGACTTGTTCGGCGGCGTCTACGTCGGGCTCATCGAAGACAGCCTGAAAGCCATTCCGACGCTGTCGCTCACGCTTGACAACGCGGACTTCTTCGGACCCAACGGCATTTACACGAATGTGTTCGGCACGGGAATCGATTGGGAACGACCCACGTCGGCCGAGTGGATCTTTCCTGACGGCGCCGAAGGCTTCCAAATCGACGCGGGGATCCGCATCAATGGCGAGGCCTCCCGCAGCCTGTCTCGAAAGAACGGGTTGCGCCTCCTGTTCAAAAGCGAGTATGGCGCCAGCAAGTTGGAGTATCCGCTGTTCGGCGACGGCGTCGACGAGTTTGACGCGCTCGTGCTTCGACCGCACTTCAACGACGGCTGGGGGTGGGATGGCGCCGCAGGCGATCCGCTGTACGCGCGCGACCAGTGGTTTCGCGACACGCAAGCTGCCATGGGGCACGAGTCGTCGCGGGGCAACCTTGTTCATCTCTACGTCAACGGACTGTACTGGGGACTCTACAATCCGAGCGAGCGACTCGACGACTCGTACGCGGCCGAGCACTTTGGCGGCGAGAAATCGGAATATGACGTGATCAGCCACGATGGCGTGCACGACGGCACGGGCGATGCCTACAGCATGATGCTGGCGCTGGCCCAGGCGGTGAACAACGCCGGCACGGTCGCTGCCAAGAACGCGGCCTATCAGCATCTGCAGGGCAAACTGTCCGACGGCTCAGACGACCCCGCCAGCGAACCATATTTGGACGTGGTCAACTACATCGACTACATGATTCTCAATCATTACGGCGGCAACAATGACTGGCCGGACCGCAACTGGTACGCCAGTCGCCGCCGCGGGCCGGAGAGCGAGGGATTCCGCTTCTTTGCCTGGGACAGCGAAATCTCACTCGCGTTAAGCAGTCGCACGAGCATCAACGAAAACAACCTCGGCAAGAGTACCGGCGCGGCCGAGCTGTTTGGGATTCTCCGCAATTACGATGAGTTCCGCCAGCAGTTCGCCGATCGCGTTCACTACCACCTCTTCAATGGCGGCGCGTTGTACGTCAACCCCGCCAATCCGAATTACAATCCCAACAACCCGCAGGACAACGTCCCGGCAGACCGTTTTGCCAAACTCGCCGATCAAGTCTACGAGTCCATGGTGGCCGAGTCGGCTCGCTGGGGAGATCAGCACATGGCGATCCCGCGCACGCGAAACGTCGACTGGCAGAGCGAACTGAACTACATGCTTGGGACGTACTTTCGCGATCGGCATAACATCGTCCTGTCGCAATGGCAATCCGCAGATCTCTATCCCGCGACCATCGCGGCTGAGTTTCTCGTGAATGGCGAGCGGCAACACGGCGGCTCGACGGCGCCGGAAGCGCTGTTGAGCTTCCAAAACGCGAACGCCGGCGCTCCAGGAGCCATTTACTTCACCACGGACGGGAACGACCCGCGGTTGGTCGGCGGCGCCGTAAATGCCGCCAGCGCCCAACTGTACTCCAGTCCCGTGAGTCTCTCCGCCGTGACGCACGTCAAGACGCGCGTCCTGCGTAGCGGCCAATGGAGCGCATTGACCGAGGCGACGTTCACTCCTGGGACCGCTTCTGGCGACTTCGACCAGGACGGCAACGTCGATGGCCATGACTTCCTTGCGTGGCAACGCGGATTGGGCGCCAGCGGGAACGCCGCCGCCGCCGATGGCGATGCAGACGGCGACAAGGACGTCGACGCCGTCGATTTGGCCTATTGGAAGGCACAGTTTGGCGCGTCCCCAACGCAGGCAGTCGCCGCCGCGGGAGCGTCGCCATCCGTGATGTTGAGTTTCGCTCGTATCGGAAACGACCTCGACGATCAAGTCGCTGCTGCAGTCGAGTTACCCTCGAACGCGTGGTTGACCTTGCCATCCGGCGCAACACAATTCAAGCGTGACAGCACCACAACGCTTGCAATGCAGCAGCGGCCGAATGGGCCGGAGAAGCGCACGGCCAATCGGCCGCGGTCGCTGGAATTTTCCTGTCAAACGACCGCTGACTCGTGCGCGAAATCGCTTCCTAAGCACGACGAGAGCGCTGCGGACCGGCGGCGGGAAGTTGATGACGCGTTTGAGCACTTGGAAAACCTGGCACGGCATTCCATTGCGAGTTGGCTGTAGCTTCGATGGCGTGAGCCGAGGCTTGTCCGGACATCCAATCCTCGAGTCAACCGACGCCCACGCCATCACATCGAGTATGAGGAGCCAATCCAGACATGTTCCCGCGACGTTTGGACGCGACGCCGAATAGCCTCTTTTGGGGCGCGGTCCTCGCGATGACATTGGCTGGCATCCGTGGAACGGCGACGGCCGGCACGAGCGGCGAATCCGCTGACCAGGCCCTGTTGAGCCCTCACCGCCTGCGTTGCGAGTACCTGGTCGACCCGCTGGGAATCGACGATCCGCACCCGCGATTGAGTTGGGCTCTCGAATCGCCGCGGCGCGGCGCTCGACAAACCGCTTACCAAATCCTCGTCGCGTCCACGCGGCAGGATCTCGACGCCAATCGCGGCGACCTTTGGGACACCGGCAAGGTCGCGACCAACAGCACGGCTCACATTGAGTACGCCGGGGCCGCACTCCAATCAGGGCAACGCGCTTGGTGGAAGGTGCGCTCCTGGGATGTCGACGGCCATCCTGGCCCTTGGAGTCAGACCGCATCCTGGGAAATGGGCCTGCTCGCCCCTGACGACTGGCACGGTCATTGGATCGCCCGAAACAATTCCACCGCCCAACAGCCGCTGCCCCTGCTGCGCCGCGAGTTCACCGTCGCCGGCAAGGTCAAGTGGGCGCGCGCCTATGTAAGCGGCCTGGGTTACTACGAGCTGAGCCTAAACGGCCGTCGCGTCGGCGATCACTGCCTCGACCCGGGTTACACGCGGTACGACAAGCGCGTTCTGTACGCCGCTTACGACGTGACCGAAGCTGTGCGCGAGGGCGACAACGCGGTCGGTGCGATGCTGGGCAACGGTTGGTTCAATGTGAGCACACGGGCGCCCTGGAATTTCGATCGGGCGCCCTGGCGGGCGTCGCCGCGATTGCTGGTGGAGCTTCGCATCGAATTGGAGGACGGCCGCGTCGAGATCATAGCCTCCGACGCAAGTTGGAAGACGGTTGAAGGTCCAATCACACTGAGCAGCATCTATGGCGGCGAGTCCTACGACGCGCGGCGCGAGCCGCCTGGCTGGAGCGAGCCGGGGTTTGACGATACCGATTGGCAGGCCGCCGAGCTTGTCGAACCGCCGGCAGGCCGACTTGTGGCCCAAACCATGCCGGCGATCAAAGTCAGCCGCGTACTCACGCCCGTCGAAGTCACGCAGCCCGAGCCGGGCGTCTATGTATTCGACTTCGGGCAGAATCTGGCCGGCTTCGCCGAGCTAACCGTTTCCGGCCCCGCCGGCGCCGAGGTTTCCATGACGTACAGCGAGCACCTCGACGGCAACGGGCGCGTAGATCAAAGAAACATCGCCCAGCACGTCTGGTCTCACGGCAGGCGCCAGAGATTCCAGACCGATACCTACACGTTCGACGGGACGGGCCTGGAAAAATGGCACGCCCGCTTCACCTATCATGGATTTCGTTACGTCGAAGTCACGGGGTCGCCCGAGCCGCTCGACGCCGAGAGCCTGCGGGCTAGTTTCATGTACTCGGCCGTTGCCGAAGTGGGCACGTTTGAATGCTCCAATCCGCTACTCAATCAGATCTGGAAAAATGCCCGCTGGTCCTACCTCAGCAATCTCCAAGGCATTCCCACAGACTGTCCGCACCGCGAGAAGAACGGCTGGACGGGCGACGCCCACTTGGCGTGCGAGTTCGGACTGCTGAACTTCGACGGCGCCTCGGTCTACTCCAAATGGATCAACGATCTTGCCGACGAGCAGCAACCCGACGGCCGACTACCGGGCATCGTGCCCACGGCGGGGTGGGGTTACGATTGGGGCAACGGGCCGGCGTGGGACAGCGCTTATGTGTTGATCCCCGAATATCTGCACCTCTATTGCGGCGACAAGCGGTTGCAGAGCCGGCAATACGAAGGCAACCGCCGTTACGTCGACTACCTCGCGCGCGTCGCCGAGGACGGCATTGTCTCCATCGGACTCGGCGACTGGTGCCCCTGGAAGGCGGAAACTCCGGCCGCCCTCACGTCCACGGGTTACTTCTACCAAGACGCACGGATCGTAGCCGATACAGCGCACCGGCTCGGTCACGAAGATGACGCGAGAAAGTACGCCGCTTTAGCCGAAGACGTGCGGAGTGCCTTCAATGAGCGCTTCTACGACGCAAATGTCGGCGCCTACCATCCCGACACGCAAACGGCGCTGAGCTGCGCCCTGTACCAAGGGCTCGTTCCGGCGCAGGCAGCGACTGGCGTGCTCGACGCCCTCGTTTCCGCGGTGGAGAAAGCCGACAACCATATCGACGCCGGCATCCTTGGCTCCAAGTACCTGCTCACCGCTTTGTCGGACGGCGGGCGAGCGGACGTGGCCTTTCGCATCGCGGCCCAGGACACGCAGCCGAGTTGGGGGTGGTGGATTCGGCAGGGGGCCACCACGCTCTGGGAGCAGTGGTCGACCGCCGATTCGAACAACCACATCATGTTCGGCGACGTCGCGGCGTGGTTCACCAGGGAGTTGGCGGGCCTTAAACCGGACCCGACCGCGCCAGGATTTGAGCGGGTGATCATTCGTCCCAATCCTGTAGCCGGGTTGGAGTGGGCCAAGGCATCCTACGACTCGATCCACGGTTCGATTGCCGTATCTTGGAGCCAAAACGGCGGAGAATTCTCCCTTGATGCAACGATCCCGGCCAATGTCGTCGCGACCGTCTTTCTCCCCACGAGCGACGTCGCATCCATCCAAGAAGGCGGGCGCGACGTGAAGGATGTGGAAGGGGTTACGCTCATAAGCGTTGAGGCCGGCCGAGTGATCCTGGACACAGGTTCGGGACAGTTCCATTTTACGACGCGCTATCAGGCAGGTTCTCACTTCATTGCCCGTGAGTCCGGCAAGTGAGGCAAGTCGGAGCATGTAGGTGACTTGACTTTCACCCCATGCCCTCTACAAGCCTGCGTGTTTCTGGATATCGCGAAAGGATCGCGATACCTACGCTCCTTGGCTGGTACGGTTTCAGGATAGCGCATTTTCATGTTCCCTATCAACAACCAGTCAAAGGGAGAATTTGAGTCGCCCGACACAGGTCTCTACTACCCTAGGCGGCCGGTCGGGGATAGTGCTTCATAAGCCCGCCAAGACGCGTGTGACATGAGACATCACCCGCCGAGGTTTGCGGCGACTCGCCCACAACGAGCCCATTCCTCCTTGGTCGTCATCGGCTGCTTGGTCTCGCCCAGGACGCGCGCGGCGCAGTCCAGGGCTCTGGGCTTCTTCTCGACTTTGGCCTTCTTGGGCTTGGCAATGGTTTTGGCAGCCGGCCTCGTCTTGGTGCTCGGCTTCTTACGGGGCGCTTTCTTCATGGTCTTGGCGGGAGCCATGATCTGTCTCCTGCGTGAGGGAATTGGTGCGCGCCGCGGGAATCGCGGCGCCGCAGGGACAGTCAGTTACCTCGACGCAGGGGAGACATCCAGCGGATTTCCGTCAATCAGCGCGAAATGGCCAAGAATTGCGCACAGTCGCCTTTCCCATCGTCGGGATGCGAGGCGTGGGGGCGATTCAAGACAACCTACGCAGCCCGCGTCGCGCGCTAACGAATCCCCCGAGCATGGCCCCGGCGCAGAAACCCAGCGATGGGCGGCGCCCAGCGGCGACAACGGCGCAGCATAAAACAGACAAATTCCCCGTCTCTCGCGCCACTCGAACCGAAACTCCCGGACGAACGGCTTGCGACTGCTCCCGCAGGAATATATACGTATGTATACTATCACTTGAGGGTCGGTCGCATGCAGTTCCCCTACGACAACTCGTCTCCGCATAACGCAGTGCGCAAATTACGCGCATCGCTCGCCCGTTGGGAGAACGCGCGGGACGACTCGCCAGGCTTCTCGTCGGGCTGCGCGGCGTTGGATCGGCTGCTGCCTGCCCAAAAGCTCAGCCGGGGGATGCTCATGGACTGGCTAACTGACCCCGGCGGCGGCGCTGGGGCGCTGGCCTTGCGTTGCGCACGGCAAGCCTGCCGTGACGGGGGCGTCGTGGCGGTGATCGACCGTCGGTTCTACCCGCCCGCGGCTGCGGCGCACGGCCTCGATCCGGCGCGGCTGTTGGTGGTGCATCCAGACAATCGCCGCGACGCTTTGTGGGCCGCGGTTCAAGCGCTCCGCTCGCCGGCCGTCGGGGCCGTCTGGGCGACGTTCGATGCGATTGACGATCGGGCGTTCCGGCGGCTGCACTTGGCCGCTCACGCCGGCCAGACGCTCGGGCTCTTGATTCGCCCGGCCGCGGTGCGCGGGCAACCCTCCTGGGCGGATCTGCAACTGCTGGTTACGACGCGGCCGGGAAACGGCGGTCGCGAGCGCAGCGTGGAAGTCTCCGTCCTCCGCAGCCGGCGCGGCCGAGCGGGACGTTCCGTTCAACTCTTCATCAATGATGAAATGGGCGACGTGCGGGAAGCGAGGCGCGGCGATGAAACGTATGCTGGCATTGTGGCTTCCCAATTGGGCGATTCAGCGAGCTCTCCGCGCTCAGCCTGAACTAACTCGACAACCGCTCGTCCTTTGCGAGGAAGCGCCGCGAGGGAAGCAAGTAACGGCCTGCTCGGCCGCCGCCCGCGCCGCAGGAATCCGTCGCGGCATGCCCTGGGCTGAGGCGATGTCGCTGGCGCCACGACTCGTCGCCGTCCGCGACGATCCGCGCGCCGACCGCCGGGCGCTTGTGCAACTGGCCGCCGACTGCGAGCGTTTCAGTCCGACCGTGAGCCTCGAAGCTGGCGACGAGCCGGAAACGCTCTTCATGGATGCGACCGGCTTGGCGCGTCTCTTCGGCGGCGAGGAGCGACTCGCGCGGCAGGTCCAGGACTTTTGTCGCGCGCGAGGTTACGGCGCTCGGCTGGCGATCGCGGACACAATCGGCCTGGCGTGGGCTGCGGCCCGCTTCAGCCACGTCATCCAGGATCGCCCCGACGACGCTCTGTTGCTGCCGCCGGGCGACCGAAGCGTGCTCGACCAATTGCCGGTCGAGGCGCTCTGCATTCCCGCCGACGCAGCTGACTTGCTCCGATCACTGGGAATTGAGCGCGTTGGTCAGCTCCAGGCGCTGCCGCGGGCGAGTTTCTCAGCGCGGTTCGGGACGGAACTGCTGGTGCGGTTGGATCAACTGTCGGGCGTAGCGCCGGAGGCGCTCGTCGCCGTGCGACCGCCGTCGTCTCGATCCGTAACGCGGGTCTTGGAAGCGCCGCTGGCGGAGCGGGATTTACTGCTCGTCGTCCTCAATCAATTACTTGGGCGCTTAACGCGGCGATTCGCCGCCCGGGACCAAGGCGCCCTGGAATTGCGTTGTACGTTCGACTGCACCGGCGGACAAAGCGTCTCCACGTCGGTGCGCCTCTTTCAACCGACGGCCTGTCCGCGGCAACTGGGGGAGCTGATCGCGCTGCGCTTGGAACAACTGACGCTGCCGGACGAGGTGGAGCGCGTCTCGCTGCACGCGATCCAGTGTGTTCGGTTGAGCGCGCGCCAACGGGAACTCTTCGCCAAACAAATTCCGCTTGATGCTTTTCAGTTGGCGCTGCTGGTCAATCGGCTGGCCAGCCGGCTGAGCGCCGAGCGCGTGGTGCGCCCGCAACTGGTGGCCAGCGCGCTGCCGGAACGAGCGTATCGCTACGCGCCCGCGGTGGAGGGCGGCTTGCGCACCAAGCCGGCGCCTGCCCCGCCCGGTCCTCGGCCGTTGTCGTTGTATCCGCGGCCCGTAGCGCTGGAACTGGTGGCGGTGACGCCTGATGGACCGCCGCGCTACGTCTGGCTGGCAGGCGTCCGGCGACGGATCGTCAGTTGGCGGGGGCCGGAGCGGATCGAATCGGGTTGGTGGCGAGGGCCGACGGTGCGGCGCGACTACTATCGCGTCGAGGTCGAGTCCGGCGGCCGGCTGTGGATCTTTCGGCGACTGGCCGACGATCGATGGTTCTTGCATGGAGAGTTTCTGTGACGCCATGCGCTACGCCGAACTCCATTGCAAAACCAATTTCTCGTTCCTCGAAGGGGCCTCGCATCCCGACGAGCTCATCGGGCAGGCCGCGGCCCTGGGGTACGCGGCGCTGGCGATCACCGACCGCAACAGTTTGGCGGGGATCGTGCGGGCGCATGGCGCCGCCAAAGACTGCGGACTCAAACTGCTGGCGGGGGCGGAAACGACGCCCGTCGATGCGCCTGCGGTTGTGCTGTGGGCGACTGATCGCGCCGCCTACGGCCGACTCTGTCGACTACTGACGTGCGGCCGGCGGCGGGCGCCCAAAGGAGAGTGTCAACTGACGCAAGCCGACGTCGCCGAATTCGCGGATGGATTGTTGGCGGGCGTCCTGTGCAACGACCCCGCCCGCGCCGACCACAGGCAACTGGCGGCGTATGCGGACATCTTTGGCGATCGCGGCTATCTTCTGGCGGAGCTGCATCGCGGTCCCGACGACGAATTGAAGCTGCAACGGTTGCAACGTCTCTCTCGCCAAACGCGTTTGCCGCTCGCAACGGCCGGCGACGTCCACTACCACGCCCCCAGCCGCATGGTCCTGCAGCATGTGCTGACCGCCATTCGTCATCGCACCACGGTGGCCGCGGCCGACGGCGCCCGCTTGTTCCCCAACGCCGAACGGCATCTGCGCTCGCTGGGGGATATTCAGCTTGCCTTCGCCCAAGCGCCCGACGCTCTACGCCGCACCGGAGAAATCGCCGACCGCTGCAGTTTCTCACTCAGTGAGCTGCGCTCCGAGTACCCCGCCGAACTGGCGCCGCCCGGCGAGACGCCGATGGCGTATCTGCGGCGGCTGGCGTGGGAGGGCGCCGCGGATCGTTACGCGGGCAATGTGCCCGAGAAGGTGCGCGGATTGCTTGAGCACGAGCTGGCGCTCATCGAGCAACTGCAGTACGAGGCGTTCTTTCTGACCGTGTACGACCTCGTGCGGTTCGCCCGATCGCGGAACATCCTCTGCCAGGGGCGGGGATCGGCGGCCAATTCGGCGGTGTGCTACGCGCTCGGCGTCACGGCCGTCGATCCCAGCCAGCACGAAATGCTCTTCGAGCGGTTCATCAGCGCCGAGCGAAACGAGGCGCCCGACATCGACGTCGACTTCGAGCACGAGCGCAGAGAAGAAGTGCTCCAATATCTCTACGAGAAATACGGCCGCGAGCGCGCCGGTCTGGCCGCCACGGTGATCACCTATCGCGCGCGGAGCGCAATCCGCGACGTGGGCAAAGCCCTCGGGCTGTCGCTCGATCTCGTCGACGCCCTGGCTAAGCAGGTGGACGGCCATTCGCGGGAGCCGCAGCTCGCCGAGCGGCTGCGGGACGTCGGCGTCGCCCCGACGTCCGACATTGGCCGGCGATTCGTCTACTGCGTCCATGAGCTACTGGGCTTTCCGCGGCATTTGTCGCAGCACGTCGGCGGCATGGTCATCACCCAAAGACCGCTGTGCGAGCTGACGCCCATCGAAAACGCGGCGATGCCCGACCGCACCGTTATTGAGTGGGACAAAGACGATCTCGACGAGCTGAAGATTCTCAAGGTGGACTGCTTATCGCTCGGGATGCTCACGGCGATTCGCAAGTGTTTTGCGCTGATCGAGGAGTCGACCGGCCAACGGCTGTCGATCGACGCCGTCCCGGACGAGGACCAGGCGGTCTATGAGATGATCAGCCGGGCTGACACGATCGGCGTGTTCCAAATCGAGAGCCGCGCGCAGATGAGCATGTTGCCGCGGCTCAAGCCGGCGACGTTTTATGACCTGGTCATCGAGGTGGCGATTGTGAGGCCCGGGCCGATTCAGGGAAATATGGTCCACCCGTACCTGCGGCGGCGAAGCGGGGAGGAATCGGTCGACTATCCGAGTCCCGAAGTGGAACATGTGCTGCGGCGGACGCTCGGCGTGCCGCTGTTTCAGGAGCAAGCGATGCAGCTCGCCGTCGTAGCCGCGGGCTTCACGCCGGGCGAGGCGGACCAGTTGCGACGCGCCATGGCCGCGTGGCGCCGACCGGGGCTGATCGACGACTATCGCGCCAAACTCATCAACGGCATGCTGGCCAAGGGCTACGCGCTCCAGTTCGCCGAGCGGCTGTTCGAGCAGATTCGGGGCTTTGGCGAATACGGTTTTCCGGAATCGCACGCGGCGAGCTTTGCGAAGCTGGCCTACGTGTC
The DNA here is from genome assembly GCA_044867485.1 of Lacipirellulaceae bacterium. Classification (GTDB taxonomy): domain Bacteria; phylum Planctomycetota; class Planctomycetia; order Pirellulales; family Lacipirellulaceae; genus Lacipirellula. The sequence goes on from JBIOVA010000282.1 coordinate 11,925, forward strand.
CTCGTGGCTCAAGCACTATTACCCGGCGGCGTTTGCGGCGGCGCTCGTCAACAGCCAACCGATGGGATTTTACGCGCCGGCGCAGCTCATCCGCGACGCTCGCGATCATGGCGTGACGGTGCTGCCGGTCGACGTGAATCACAGCGCGTGGGATTGCACGCTGGAGCCGGAGCTGCGGCTGGGTCTACGAATGGTGAGGGGGTTGTCTCAGTCGGTTGCGTCGACCTTTGTAAAAGCCCGAGCAGCCGGTCCGTTTCTGTCGGTCGGGGATGTGACGCGCCGCGCTCGGTTGCCGCGGGCCGTCGTCAAACGGCTGGCCGACGCCGACGCCTTTGGTTCGCTGCGGACGTCGCGTCGGCAAGCACTCTGGATTGCCCTCGCCCAAGACAAGACGGCGCGGGCGCAGCCGCTGTTCGAGGCGGCTGGCCTGGATGACGACGCAGACGAGGAACTATTCGCCGCGCTGCCGAGGATGGACGGGCGGCAGGAAGTGTTCGCCGACTATCAGACGACCGGCCTCTCGCTCCGCCAACATCCGATCGCCTTTTACCGCCAGGAGCTTGACCGCTTAGGCGTGACGCCTCATGCCCGGCTCGCGGAGCGCGCCAACGGCGAGCTGGTGCGCGTGGCCGGATTGGTGCTCATGCGTCAACGGCCGGGCACGGCCAAAGGGATCACTTTCGTCACGCTGGAGGACGAGACAGGCGCGGCGAACCTGATCATCCACCAACGCACGTGGGACCGCTATCGCCGCGTCGCGCGTCGCACCCCAGCCTGGTTGGCTCACGGCGAACTCCAATCCACCCATTCGGTCATTCATATCGTCGTCACCCGGCTGGAAGCGCTGCCGGAGCGCCTAGCCGAACTGCACACCAAGTCCCGCGATTTTAGGTAGCCTGGGCGAGGGGCGAGTCGCTAGACGCCCCCGGGATAACAGCTCATGCCAGCCGGATCGGCTGATGCGAATAGGCGCATCAACGGTTCGCGCTCCGTTGTCTCGGGATTCAGCCACGCGGCGTACTGCTGTTCATCCGTGAGCAAGACCGGCATGCGATCGTGGCCGGCCGACCGCACCACCTTGTTCGCCGTCGTGGTGAGCATAGCGCACGACTCGACGATTTCGCCGTCGCCGCCCCGCCATGACTCCCACAAACCCGCAATGGCGAAGGTCCGAAAGTCGGGCAGGTGAAAGAAATACTCCCGCTTGCCCACCTGCTCGGTGAACTCGCTGGCAGGCAGCAGGCAACGCCGCCGTTTGAGCGCCTCGCGATAGGACGGCTTTGCGTGCGCCTCCTCGGCAACTACGTTGATGCATTTGCGCTGGAAGCTGGTGCGCTTCGGCGTCTTGTCACTCGGCTTCCACCAGAAAGGCAGGAGGCCCCACTGGGTGAACACCAGCTCGCGGTCGCCGTCCTCGTCGATGCGCACGATGGGGACCTGATCCAGCGGCCAGTCGTCGGCGAGAGGTGCGATAGCCCACGACTTTCGGACAGCGGCGGGAGATTGAATCACGCCGCGAGGACCGGGGCGTACTCGGCTTCGAATTGATCGGGACTTTTGTAGCCGAGCGTCTGGTGGAGACGCACGGGATTGTAAGATGATCTCGGACCTGGCGCTGCATCACCCTGACCCGAGCTGGCAGAAATGGGCGCGGGATCAGGTGGAGATGGGCAAGTTCGAGGCGGGTGACAACCTTGACAGAGCGGGGCGATTGCCAGGCTCGACGCCGAAGCCATGCCCGCGCCGATCCGCGAACCGGAGCTGCTAGAGCCGCGGTTGGAGTTTCCGGAGAGCGTGGAGCCGGGTGAGCGGTAGGGGGGCCGGTTTTGCGGACCGGGAGCACGATCACGGAAGCCTCCTATTCTGGAGCCTTTGCCAAGATCGCCGTAATTGCGGCCCGGGCGGCGGCAGGCAGATTTGGCCAACGCATCACCAAACGGTCCAAATCTGCGTCCACGTGGGATAATCGAGGCGTCGGCCCAGCGGCCCCCGCGGAGGAAAGTGCGCCGCAATTTGCGCCGCCTTGAGGGCGATCCTCCATATCCTCGACATTTCGTGGGGCAGTTCAGGTCCTGCCGGGGGAGCTTAAGTTCTTTTCTATCAAGAAGTTGCGAAGTAGATCATCGCGTTGTCGCAAATCCTACAGGGGAATGCCTTCTCTCTTCGCTGCAAATCGGCTCTACAAAGTCGTTTCGGGCAGCGATGTTTTCGTGGCGGCTGTCTCGATTTTCGTTTCGGGGGGAGAATCGGGGGCACGTTGCGTTCGTCTTGGATCCGCGTCGTGCGCCCGCGCAAGAGTGCAGGGTTGTTTGAAGACGGCGCGCCATAACGAAAAGAAGGAAAGCAAGGCTCGCGTCCAGTCCTACTGCC
>JBIOVA010000283.1:0-9884 GCA_044867485.1 Lacipirellulaceae bacterium
GTACGGCGGTCGCGGAGGTTATGACGGCGGCCGCGGCGGCGGCTTCGACGGCGGCCGTGGCGGCGAGTATTCGATGACGACCATGCCCGTCGACGGAACCCAGCGTCCCGAGCTCGTCAACGTGGAAATCCACGGCATCGTGTATATTTACAATCCGCCCGACGCCTCGACGCTCACCGTGCCCGGCGGCCCGGAGAACGTCGCGACCGTCGAGGCGGCGGAAGCCCCCCTTGCGCGGTAACGCACGGCTTAGGAGAAGTGAGCCATGAAAGCCAAGCTTAAGAGCGCCAACAAATTCACGCGGTTCATGCTCGCCCACGGCGAAAAGCTGGGGATGGCCGCCGTGCTTGCCGTGGCATTTCTGCTGATTTGGTCGTCGCTGGGCCGCGAGCGGTTGGCCGCCGACAGGCAGCCGACCAAACTGACGCAAGCCGCCGAAAGCGCCGAGGCCCACGTCCGCGAAATGAATTGGGACAACTTCCCAGAGACTGAAGTCACCAAGCCCGACGCCATTCTGGTCTCCGTCGATCCCAACGCCCCGGTCGTCAATCCCGGCGATGACTGGGAGATTGACACGTTCAATCCCCCGGAGTTCAAGCCCGTCAGCAAGCGTAAGGACCCCGATCTGCTCGCCGTCGAGAAGGTCGAAGTCAGCACCGGATCAGGCCTGTGGATGTCGGCCGATCCGCAAGCCATCGCGACGATGAAAAAGCGGATGCTCGAGCAAATCGAGGAAGAGCAGACCCGCGAGCGCGAGGCCCGCGAAGAGCAGGAAGAGATGCGCAACGACGATGAGGGCCGCGGCGGACGGCGTGGCGGCCGCGGCGGTCGAGGCGGCCGCGGCGGCGAGTACGACGGCGGACGTGGCGGCTTCGACGGCGGCCGCGGCGGCTTCGGCGACGGCAGCATGACCAAAGACGGCACGATGGTCCTCAGACCTCCCGGCGGGGCCCCCATGCAAGGCGGCGAAGACATCCGCGACGAGTCCTGGGTCATCGTCAAAGGCAAGGTTCCCATCCGCGCCCAGGTGCGGAACTACGAGAACGCTCTCCAGAATGCGCTCGGCTACAACCCGATGGTCGACATGCCCGTTTACAAGGGCTACGAGGTCGAGCGGGCCGAAGTGACCGCCGACGGACAAACCGACTGGGAGCTCGTCGCCCGCGTGGCGCCAACGACGCTCATCAAGGTTCTGGAAACCTGGCCGATCGTCGACAAGACGGGGGACGACCACCTGGTGAATCCCAAGGCCAAGCACCCGCTCTTGACCTATCCGCTCCCGCCGATGGTGTTGCGCGCGTGGGATTCGTCCGTCACACACTCCGAAATCCCGCCGGCGACGCCTGAAGAGCTGATGGGCGGCGACATGGGCCGCGGCGAAGAACAACGCCGCCGCGACGAGGGCAAGGACGAGGACGAAGGCGAGGCCGATCCGTTCGCTCAAGCCACCGAACGGCAGACGCTGCCGGGCGCCGGTTTCGGCGGCGAATTCGGCCGAGGCGGGATGGACGGCGGCTTCGGCGGACGTGGCGGCGAATACGGCGGTCGTGGCGGCTACGGCGGCATGGACGGAGGCTTTGGCGGCCGCGGCGGCGAGTTTGGCGGACGCGGCGGCTACGACGGCGGACGCGGCGGCTTCGATGGCGGCCGCGGCGGATACGATGGCGGACGCGGCGGATTCTCCATGGAAATGATGGGCGGCGGACGCGGCTCGTTCGATCCCATGCAGTTCGAGCAGTACGTTTGGGACCAACGCACGAAGTTTCTCCTGTTCCGCTACTTCGACAGCAACGTCGAGCCCGGCAAGCAATACCGTTATCGCGTGCGGCTCGTGCTGGCCGACGTCAACGCTGACGTGCAGGAGTCGTTTCTCGACAACGCCGTCACGACGCGACGCGCCGAGAACCCCGCGAGATACCGCTTCACCGAGTGGAGCAAAGAAAGCCCCCTGGCGACCGTGCCGCAGTCCGGTTTGGTGTACGTCGCCGGCAGCAATCCGGCCAACCCGGCCAACTTCGCCTCCGAACCGGAAGCCAAGATTCTGATCAAGTCGCTCGACTCCAAGCAGGCGGCGGAAGTGGCGTTGGCCGAGATGTTCCTTCGCGGCACGGTGCTGAACCTGTTCGATCAGCAGCCGGAGGTCATTTGGTCGACGACGTTTCAGGCCGTCAACCGGGACGGCGAGCCGCAGGAATCGCCCAAGTTCTCCTTCCGCACTGGGTTGACGCTGCTGGACTTTGACGGCGGCGAGGTGCTCGCGGGCAACCGCGACATCAAGGCCCCGGCCCGCGCGCTGATCATGGACTCGACCGGCAACATGACGATCGAGGGCGAGCTCGACCGCTGGGAATCCGTGTGGCAGTACAACAACCTCATGGAAATGAAGGCAGAGACCGAGCGTCGCGAGCGCGAACAAGAGCGCGACGGCGGCGGGCGCGGGGGCGGCGGCCGCGGCGGCCGCGATTGATGACGCCTGCTAGCACAAGCCTCTTCTCCCGCAGGGCGGCAGATTTTCGCAACTGCCATCGCGGGCGCTTGGCGGTTTTTCTGGGCGTCGACCCGGCGGCCCCGGAAGGGCTAAGTCATGTAGCCAGAGTCGTCAGACCCTGGTGTGCGGGCCGAACGAAATCAACGCCCCGTGAGGGGCGACATCGATTGCGACCGCTCGGATCGACGCCGCCCCGCCGGGGCTTTGTGTTGTCATCGCGATGCTTTCCAGGGACTTTCGTCCCTGGCTACACGACTTGGCCCCTCCAGGGCCTCCAACAATTGCATACTCCTGGACGAGAAACTCGTTCCCGCCCCTGCGCGTTTCGTCACTCTCCGCCGACTCTTCGGCGCTGCGGTCGCGACTGGACTTGACCGCTTTGCCCCACGGCGATATTTAACCCGCCGCTTATCACCGTTGGTGCGCGGTCGGCGGCGCCGTCGTTGTGCGCCTCCCGTGCCGCCACGGCGCGTGCGCGTCCGCCGCCGCGCCCACCGAACAACGCGAACGCACGGAACTATGCCAAGAATCACCAGCCTCCTGGACCGCGTCAAAGTCCCCGCCGCCCACGTCACACGAGCGGCGCTGCTCACAAGGAGAAGAGAGTTGAATCGGACGACGAAGACCATCGTGGCGGCGCTGCTGGTCGGGATCGCCGCGCCAAGTGCGACCCGCGGCGACGAGTCGGCGATGCCCGTCGACCCGTTCGTCCAGGCGGCGCCGGCCGCGGGCGCCAGCTCCGGCAGGGCGACCAGCGTCAATCCGTTTCGCGCCAAGTCCGGCGCCGAAGCCGCTGCGTCCGCCGGTTCGCCGGCCCTTGTGGCCCGGCCGGGCGGCAAGTCGCGGCGCGAGCAGAGCGACCTGGCCCTGGCCGACGCTCGCCGGGCGTTGTGCGTCGGCGATCTGGCCCGCGCCCAGCAGTTTCTCGCCCAGGCCGAGCAGCTTGAGGTGACTTACGACGGCCCCGGCGACTCGCCTGCGAGCATTGCCGAGAGCATTCGCAACGGCCAGGAGCTCGCCGAGCTGCGGAAGTCCTCCAGCGGCGGCCTCGCGTGGCGGCAAGCGTACTCCAAGTTTCTGGTCGAGCAGGCCGACGCCCTGCTGTCGTGGAGCGACTTCGACGCCGCGTCCCGGGCCGCCAAGGAAGCCCAACAGCTCAACCCGCAGTATCCTGGCGGCGGAGTGACGCCGCAGGACGTGCTGCGGCGCATCGCCGATCGCCGTCAGAACGCGGCAAGCGTCGCCGCCGCGGCCCCTGCAGGCGCCCCGCCGACGATCGCCGACGCCAAGTCGCAAACGCTCGATCTTGTGGCCCAGGCCCGCGCTGCGCTTCAGCGCGGCGACCTCGCCGCCGCGGAGACGCTTGCCGGTCAGGCCAGCGCCCTCAACGTGGCGGACTCTCAGTTTGCTCCCCATGAGGATCGACCGTCGAAGCTGGCGGCTGACCTGCTGCGAGCCCGCACCGAGACGCAGAACACAGAGTTGGCCGCCGCGACGTTGCCGTCGACGGCGACGCCGGACGCTGACGACTACGCAACGGCGGCCGCAGGCGTCGGCGAAGCCGATCCCGCGGTGGAATTGCGATTCGCGCAACTGCCGGATGAGGCGCCGCTGCCGCTGCCCGGCGCCGACACGGCGGCGCCATTGGCCACTGACCCGACCGCGCTGCTCGAAGCCGGCGAGCAGGCCCTCAAGGCTGGCGACCGCGCGGGCGCCCTCCAGAACTTCCGCGCGGCCTTCGAACGCCGCGAGCAGCTTGATCTGATTACCCAGCAGCGGCTGCAGGGCCACTTGCAGATGCTCGCCGTCGACCCCGGCAACGCCGGCGGCGCCGCCGAGTCGTTGCCCACACCCGACGGCGAGCTGCTCGACTCTGCCGCGGCCGGCCAGTCGGTCGTCGCCCGGCAGCTCTCGGCCGAAATCCTCGAACGGCAATCCCAGGCCAAGCGCATTCGCGAGCAGGATCCCAATCGGGCGGTCACCGTGCTCCGCGAGGCCCGCACGATGGTCGAGGAGTCGTCGCTCGACGAGGAGTTGAAGCGGCAATTGTTCAGCCGCATCGACCTTGGCCTGGCCGAGACGCAGAAGTACATCAAGGACCACCGCGCCGAACTGGAGCTCGAAGCCGAGAACCGCGAAATCCTCGACGAGATCGAGCGCGAGCGGCTCGTGAAGCTCGACATTCAGAATCGCATGGCCGCGCTGGTCGACCAGTTCAACACGCTGGTCGATGAGCACCGCTACGCCGAAGCCGAGGTGATCGCGAATCGCCTGTACGAATTGGCGCCGGAGGAGCCGGTGGCCCAGCAGGTCAATCGCCAGGCGAAGCTGATTCGCCGCGAGGCCTGGAACCAGGACATTATCTCTCGATCGGAAGAAGGCGTGGCGACGTCGTTCTTGGACACCGCCGAGACGGCGGCCCAAGCGTTGGTCGACTCAACGCGCGACATCGGTTACGGCCCCAATTGGGACGCGGTCAAGAATCGCAAGTCGCTCATGGAGCTCAACGCCGGACGCACCATCAAAGAGCTCGAGATTCAGCAGAAGCTCAACACGCCGGTGATGCCCCAGTACGACGAGGCTCCGCTGTCGAAAGTGGTGGAAAGCCTGTCACAGATCGCCGGGATCAGCATCTATCTCGATCCGCGCGGACTGGAGCAGGAGGGGTGGACGAGCGACACGCCGGTCACGCTCAAGCTCTCCCAGGAGGTGCAGCTCAAGAGCGCGCTGGCGCTGATCCTGGAACCGCTGCGCCTCACGTACACGATCAAGGACGAGGTGCTGAAGATCACCAGCGAGGACATTCGCGACGGCGACGTCAAAATTGTCGTGTACCCCGTGGGCGACCTGGTGATCCCAATCCCCAACTTCGTGCCCAGCAACAATATGGGCCTGCAGGGGCTGATCAACGACGCCTACGCCGCAATGGGCGGCGGCGGCTTTGGCGCTCCCGGACCGATGTCGCTGGTCGCCGACCAGGGCGCCCAGGCGCCGGGCTTGGCGCAGAACTCAGGGACGTTGCCCAAGAACACGCTGGGCCAGTTCGGCAACCCCGGCGGCGGCGGCGCCACCGGCGGCGGCGCGGGCTTCCCCGGCGCCGGCGGCCCCGGCAGCCTCGGCGGCGCTGCCAACGCCGACTTTGACTCGCTCATCGACCTCATCGTCTCCACCGTCGAGCACGACAGTTGGATGGAAAACGGCACCGGCGAAGGCGACATCCAGCCGTTCCCCACCAACCTGAGCCTTGTCATTAGCCAGACGCAACGGGTCCACGAGCAAATCGCCGACCTGCTCGAACAGCTCCGCCGCTTGCAGGATTTGCAGGTGACGATCGAGGTGCGGTTCATCCGGCTGACCGACAGCTTCTTCGAGCGGATCGGCGTCGACTTCGACTTCAACATCGAAGACAGCACGGGACTGCCGCGGAATCCCTTGCAACCCGGCGCCCTGACGCCAGGCGCCATCTTCGAGCCGCCGCGCGTCAGTGCGACCGTCGGCATCCAGGCTCCCACCGGCTTGACCGACTTCCCCAACTACACTTCGGATCTCGACCTGCCATTCCGGCAGGACCACTTTGGCCTTACGGCGCCGCAGTTCGGCACTCCGGCGCAGGTGGGCACGTTTGGATTCGCAATTCTCAGCGACATTGAAGCGTTCTTCCTGATCGAAGCCTCGCAAGGCGACCGCCGCGCGAACGTGCTGCAGGCGCCCAAGGTGACGCTGTTCAACGGTCAGCAAGCCGTGGTCGTCGACTCGTCGTTCGTGCCGTTCGTCATCAGCGTGATCCCGGTGGTGGGCGACTTCGCCGCCGCCCAGCAGCCGGTCATCGTCGTGCTCTCCGAGGGCACGCTTATGACCGTGCAGGCGGTCGTCTCGGACGATCGCCGCTATGTGCGGCTCACGTTGGTGCCGTTCTTTAGTTCGATTGGCGAGGTCCGCGAATTCACCTTCGAGGGCTCGGAAACTACGTCCAGCTCGTCGGCGTCGACCGACGACGACGACGACGGCACCGACGAGTCGTCGGAAGACGCTGAGGAGGTCACGCGCAGCGGTACAACGGTGCAGTTACCCACCTTCCAGGTCATCTCGGTGGCCACGACGGTGAGCGTGCCCGACGGCGGCACCGTGCTGCTAGGCGGCATCAAGCGATTGCGAGAAGGCCGCAACGAGTTCGGCGTTCCGCTCCTCAGCAAGGTGCCGTACGTCGACCGGCTGTTCCGCAACGTGGGCATCGGCCGCGAAACCGACAGCCTGATGATGATGGTCACGCCGCACATCATCATCCAGGAAGAAGAGGAAGAACGGCTCGGCGTCGCGACGGAGTAGCGCCGCCCTTGTCCCCTCCCGCTCCCTCCCCGGCGAGGGGAGGGGAACGGAAGGTTTTTGAGTATCCTTGACCGCCTTGGCGGGCCGCAGTTAACTGCGGTTCGGTGGGGCGGTTTTCTTTTGCGCCCTCGTCGCGCGCCCTTCCGGCTCCCTCCCCCTTGTGGGGAGGGTTGGGGAGGGGGTAGGACTCTGGTACACGCGTTTGTTCTTGAGGCATTCATGTCCCCTAAATGGATCGCCATCCTCGGCGCCCTCCTCGCCGCGGCCGGCGTCGCCCTCGGCGCCTTTGGCGCCCACGGACTCGAAAAACAGCTTCAATCCCTCGGTCGCGACGCGAACTTGGCTCAGAGGATGGCGTGGTTCGACACGGGGGTGCGATACCACCTGTACCACGCCTTGGCCCTCGTTGTCGTCGCCGCGCTGGCGGGCCGCTCGGCCAACGGCTGGCATCAAACGGCGGCCGCCGCATTCTTGTTGGGCGTCGCGCTCTTCAGCGGTTCACTCTACACGATGACGTTTGCCGGCGACGCTTGGCGTAAGCTCGGCGCCGTCACGCCGTTGGGCGGCCTGGCACTGCTCGTCGGCTGGATCTGCGTCGCCATCGCCGCCTGGCGCCAATCATCCTGAGTCCTTCGTGAGAGCTCGGAATGAACTTCGCGAAGGATCTTGCTGGCCATCAGGAATCGTTGCTTCGCTCGGAATGACGAAAGGGGGAGCCGCTCGTCCGAACGGCTCCCCCCGGGAAGGTACGACCGCGGGATCCCAGTGCCGCGATCCAACGTTTGATGTGAAGCAGCCAGCTCACACCGCCTGCAAGCACTCCAGCTCCTTCGCCAGCCGCTTCCGAGCCACGTGCAGGCGCCGCTTGATCGTGCCCACCGGCGCTGCGAACTCGTCGCTCATTTCCACCAGCGACTGGCCCTGGATGTAAAACGCCACGAGCGTGCTTCTGTCCAGCGACGCCAGCCGGTCGAGCCCCTCGTGGAGCTGGTCGACCCGCTCGCGCGCCAACAGCGAACTCAGCGGCCCGTCGTGCGACGCGCCGACGCCCTCCAGCGTGTGCGGCTCGACGGCCACGGCCGGCGGCCGCCGCACGCTGCGGTTGATGGCCTGCCGCACCGCGATCGCCCGCAGCCAGCCGGCAAACGCAGCCGGCTCCTTGAGCTGCCCGAGCTTCTGCAGCGCCTTGATGAATACTTCCTGGGCGGCTTCCTGGGCCTCTGCATGATTGCGCAGCCGCTGCCAGCAGACGGCCTGCACCATCCGCTCAAACCGGCTGACCAGCTCGCCGAAAGCGTCGTTGTCGCCGTCCTGGGCGGCGATCACGAGCTCCTCGGTAGTTGCCAAGGGAAGTTCGAGGATGTCGGTTGCGAATTCCATGGTTCTCTCGAGCGTTTTGTCCGGGTGCGCGTCCCCTCGTGGGCGGCAAACACGGACCAAGGCGGCAAAGCACGGGGACCTGGGCGGCTGACGCTAGCAAACCACGAAGCGCGTCAAGCCATCCGACGACCGGCGGCGCCAGGGCGGGAGAGATTCGAGATACTGATCGAATCTTCGCCGGCTTACCTGGCGGCGAGACGACACATCGCGTGTCGTCCGGCGCCTGCATGCGCTAGTGCGCGGCAGGCGCCGCCGGTAACGCGCGTTTTCAGGACGCGCGTCGCCGTCGTACGCCAAGGCTTGAGCGCGTCGCGCAGACTCATCCACGGGCGCGACGCGAAGCCATAGAGCGCACCAAAGATTGACCGCTGCGAGGAGCGATCCGAATCCAGACGCACAATCGTCTTGGCGCTCAGTTGAGCGTTTTCAATGCCAAGATTGCGGTTGCTCGTTTGAATCGAACGCATCGTGCCCTCGCTGCGCTGGTGCGCGGCTCGAGAGAAAATGGGGATCGACAGCCTCAACCCGGGCGCTCGCGGCCGCGGGCTGGCACTCGTGCTGAGGCCCTACGGACCTCACGCACGCTATGAGTGTAGTTTCGGCCCCAAGGTTCGGCCAGGGAACTAGAAAATTCCCGAAATTTTCCAGCTCCTGGCCTGTACCATTCGCAAGTCGTTTCCCGCCAAAGGTTTATCGGCAGGCGTCGTGGTTCCCGGGCGATGGCTGCTGACGCCGGGACTCGCTTCAACGACGGGAAAAATGGCTTCCCAGAAAAGGCGCGCCGCGAAACGGCACAAAACACGCAACAAGCAATCCGGGGCGCCCGTCGAACGAGCGTAGTCGCGGACAGTTTTCTCTTTTTTGCGCCTCTTGCGCGTCTTCGCGGCTGCCTTACGAGTGCATGAACATCCGCGCAAGTTCAGAAGTGCTCGATAAACGTCCCGCACTTAGGGCACTTGGCGAACCACATGGGCACGCTCTCGCCGCACTTGCAGCGAATGTTGTGGCGCACTACCGACGAGCTCATGAAACTGCTGCTGCTCGCTCCGGGGGCCTTCTCTTCGGGCATGCTGTCGAGCACCGACGAATCGCTCAGCGACGGCATCGTGCCCTTGCGTTCGTCGCGGACGGCGCGCGTCACCGCCTTGTTCAACTCCTGCGAGGAGAGCGCGTCGGGGACGCGCACGACAACTTGCCCTTCGCAATACGGGCAAATGCCTTTCTTGCCGGCGTACTTGTCCTTGACGCTGAAATGATGCCCATGCGGGCACGTCACCGGGATGCCCATAACGGCACTCCTCGCGCAAGTGGAGCAAGGGCGCGGGCTATCTCGCCTGGCCTGCGAAGAAGCGCGCTCCACGAGCGCTGCTCGCAGACGTTGTCGCCAACCGCCTACGTCACCATGCGCTCTTCATCTGATCCGCCGAAGGCGCCCCCGCCGGGCGTTGTCCCGACGGCTGCGCTGCGGAAGTCCCTCACAACGGCCCCCGCCTGTTCTCGGGACCCGTCGGCTGTGTGCTCGATGCGCTCGGAAAAGGGCGAGCACGACGTGCCGTCGCGCTCGCCATTCATTGTCCATCTGCGCGGGCGAAATGTCAAACTGAGCGCGACGCCGGTAGTGGGTCAGTTTGAACATTTAGCCCCGCCGCTTGCGGCGGGGCGCCGCGGAGCAAGCTCCGCGGCTAAATAA
>JBIOVA010000284.1:0-7079 GCA_044867485.1 Lacipirellulaceae bacterium
TCGTGAAGCTCGTCGCCTCCGACGCCGCGGCCGATGACAACGTCGGTCGGTCCGTCGGCGTCAGCGGCAACGTCGCCATTGTCGGATCGCACTTGGACGACGACGACGGGCTTCACTCCGGTTCGGCGTACCTATTTTCGGCCGTTCCCGAGCCGGCGTCGGCCCCGCTACTGGGCCTGGCCGCTGCGGGGGCGTGCGTCTTCACGCGACGATTCAAGGGGTGGCCGCTTGCGGCTTCCGTGAGCGGCCGATTGTCGCCGGCGTCTTGAGGCGGTCCGGAAAGCGTGCCGCAGAGCCGCTGGAACGCGGGACTACGAAGCGGGGGCTCGGTGATCGCAGGCGTGAGTCTGGCGGACTGCAGACGCTTGCCGCGGCGCGGGTACGCCGCGCCCCTGTGTTCCCCCTCTCCATTCAGACTTCGCCGAGGTGCTAGCAGTCGCGACGCTCACGGAGGAACGGGGCGTTGATTTCGCGCTTGTGACTTTTCGCTGCGGGCGGGTAAGCTGTCGGCCCCGCTGGTGCGTCTGGGCACGCGACGTGCGACGTGCGACGTGCTGCGTGCGCGACGTACGCTCTTGCTAGCACAATCACGCGAGCGCCCCTTGGCTCGCTGCGGCACGGAGGCTGCCATTCGATGAAAAACTTTGCGCGAGCCCTTAAGGAAGCATGGAGGCACCGGCTGGCGCTCGTCGCGGCGGTGTGCTGTTCGGTGGGCGTGGCGGCCCTGTGGAGCCTGAACATCGCGGCGTTGTTTCCGATCATTGAGACGACGCTCAACGGGCGGTCAATTCAGGATTGGAATCGCGACCGGGGCGCCAAGGCTCAAGCGAGTCTCGACGCCCATCTCGCGGAGATTCGCGATCTGGAGCAGCAAATCGCCCAAGCCGGCGGCGAGGACCAGCGGCAGCCGCTCGAGTTTCAAGTCGGCGTGCTCGAGGCGCGGGTGAAGCTGGACCGCGCTTCGGTCGAATGGACCGGGCGGCTGCAGCCGTGGGTCGATCGGTACCTGCCGGCGAGCCCGTTCCAGACGGTGGTCCTCATTATCTCGCTGGTCGTCGTCGGCACGGGGCTCAAACAAGTCTGCTCGCTGGGCAACGTCATGCTCGTGGCCCATGTGTCGCACAGCATCGCGCGGGACATTCGCAGCCGAATTTTCAACAAGTCGCTCTCGCTCGACCGGCAGGGATTCAATTCGCTGGGCATCAGCGGGTTCACGGCCCACATCACGCACACGACCGAGATGCTGGCCAACGGCCTGTCCAGCTTTTACGGCGGCGGGGTGACCGAGCCGTTGCGGATTGGCGGCTGCCTCATCGGCGCGTGGTTTATCTCGTGGCGGCTGATGCTGGCGTCGATGATCTTCGCGCCGCTGGCGGCATACCTGATGCTCCATCTCAATCGGCGGATCCGCGGCTTGTCGCGGCGGATGCTCGACCGCTCGCTGGGCTTCCACCATGTGATGCTCGAAGTGTTCAACGCGCTGGTGACCGTGCAAGCGTACACGATGGAGGATTTCGAGCGGCGACGGTTCCGCGAGGCCACCAAGGAGATCAAGCGGACGGCGCTCAAGGCGACATTCTACAACTCGCTGTCGAGCCCGGTGACCGAGCTATTGGGGATGGGGATGCTGTGCTCGGGGCTGGGCGTATCGTCGTACTTGGTGCTCAACCAGGAGACGCACCTATTCGGCATTCGGATGACAGACCAGCCGCTGAGCGTGGCGGCGGTGACGGTATTTTTTGGCATGCTCATCGGCGCCGCGGATCCGCTGCGGAAGCTGTCGGGCGTGATCACGGGCGTGAACACGGGGATGGCGGCGGCGAATTTGCTGTATCCGATCCTGGATATGGAATCACGGCTGGTCGAGCCGGCCTCCCCGCGAATGCTGCCGGAGCCGCACCGCAAGATTGAGTTCCGCGACGTGACGTTCAGCTACGACGGCGTGCACCCGGTGCTGCGGAACGTCGACTTTACGGTGAATTCGGGCGAGCATTTGGCGGTGGTTGGCCCCAACGGCGGCGGGAAGAGCACGCTGATCAATCTCCTGTGCCGGTTCTACGATCCGCAGCAGGGCGAGGTGCTCATCGACGGCGTGCCGGTGCGCGAGGTGGCGCTTAACGACTTGCGGCGGCGGATCGCGCTCGTGTCGCAACAGACGGAGCTGTTCAACGAATCGATCCTGCACAACATCCGCTACGGGCGGTGGGACGCCACCGACGACGAGGTGCGGGCGGCGGCGGAACTCGCCCGCGCCCACGAGTTCATCACGAGCTTTCCCGAAGGGTATCAGACGCTCGTCGGGCCCAACGGCCAACGGCTCAGCGGCGGGCAACGCCAGCGGGTGGCGCTGGCGCGGGCGTTCTTGCGGAACGCCGAAATCCTGATCATGGACGAGGCCACGAGCCAGATCGACGTCGACAGCGAGCGGGCGATTCACGACGCGCTCGCGGAGTACGGCCGCGACCGGACGCTGATCATGATCACGCACCGCGAGAGCACGTTGGCGCTGGCGGACAAGATCGTGCGCGTTGAGCACGGAGTGCTGGAGCCGATGACGGCGGCGGTGACCGCGGCGGCGTGAGTCGATTATAAGGCATGGCCACTGGAGGCAGTGGCCATGGCACACGTCGTATGCTGCAACATCGGGCAACTCCAGCGCGGCGGAAAGTCTTCTGCATCGGCAGCGGCAAGACGGGCACGACTTCGCTCGGAGCCGCTTTGGAGTCGCTCGGGTACGCGGTGGGCGATCAAGGCCCCGCCGAGCTCTTGATCGAGAATTGGGCCCAACGCGACTTCCGGGCGCTGATCGAATACTGCGAGACGGCCGACGCGTTCCAGGACATTCCCTTTAGCCTGGACTACACGTATGTCGCGCTGGATCAAGCGTTTCCTGGGTCGCGATACATCCTGACCGTGCGCCGCAGCGGCGAGGAGTGGTATGAGTCGCTCGTCCGCTTCCATGCCAAGATTGTCGGCAAGGATCGCACGCCGACGGTCGCGGACTTGCAGGCCCATCCTTACCGGCACGACGGCTGGATGTGGCGGACGCAGCAGTTGATCTATGGAGCCGATGAATCGACGCTCTACGACCGGGAACTGTACGTCGCGCACTACGAACGGCACGTCGAGCAAGCGCTCGACTATTTCCGCTACCGCCCGGACGATCTGCTCGTGCTGAATGTGAGCGACGCCGGAGCGATGGACGCGTTGTGCGCGTTTCTCGACGTCGCTCCGCACGGGCAGCCGATGCCGCACTTGAACGCCTCGCGTTAGTCGCGGCCTTCCTGCTCGACCAACTTTGCGACGCCTACGCCGGAATGGCCGAAGGTGTTGCCGTTGTAGAGGAGATACGTTGCGTCGCCTTCGCGCTGCACCCAGCAGTACTCCTGCATCTGCGAGTCCCAGCCCGTGGGGGAGACGTCAATTCCGGCGCGGTCGTCGAGGCGGCGCCAGTGAATGCCGTCGTCGGATTCGGCGTAGCCGAGGCGATAGGACTGCCCCGGGTCGGTGCGGTAGTCGACGAGGCGGCGGTAGGAGTAGTGCATCGCGTAGCCGGCGCTGCGGCGGAAGACGCACGGGCGGCCGATGGCCTCGCCTTCGGCGGCCTGGATGCACGTGACGCCGGTGACCGTCCAGTCGATGCCGTCGGCCGACTCGGCGTACTTGACGTGGTAGCCCGGCTCCCAGCGGTCGTTGATCTGCTGCCAGCCGGTGCCTGCGACATACCACAGGCGCCACAGGTTGCCTTCCTTGTGGACGCACGGGGCCGTGGCGAAGAACGGCTCGCGGGAGCTGCGATCGACCACCGGGCCTTGCGAGTAGCGGTGGAAGGATCGACCGCCGTCGCGGCTTACGGCGAGGCCGATCGAGAGGCGGTAGGGGACGGTGGCGATGACGTTCCAACCAATGTAGTAGAGCCGCAGTTCGTCGCCGTTGGTGACGAGCCAGCCGGGCATGACGCCGCTGTCGTCGAATGTGCCGGGTTCGCCAAGGGAGAGAACGGGCTCGGGGTCGAAGCGAATCGCCTTGGGCGGGCCTGTGGCGTCGACGTAGAGTCGGCCGATGCGGGACTTGCCTTGGGCGTCGCGCGTGCTGAGGTAGACCTGCCACTGGCGGGGCGCCGCAGCGTGAACCACGGGGAGCGTGGCGTGCGTTTTCGACCAGGCGAGCTCGCCGGTCGGCGCCCAGAGGAGGCCAAGTTTTTGCCAGTGCATGGTGGATCCGTCGCTTGTGTCAGCCTGCGAAACTAGCTCTGGGTGGCACGCCCAAGTCCTCGCAGGGCGTGGTCGGCAGGTCGATGGCTGAACATAACGCTACACGCCCTGCGGCGAACCTTGGGCGTGCCACACCTGGTTAGAAGTCGATGTCTTTGCTGGAGATCTTGGAGGGCCGCGTGGAGTCCGCTTTGTAGATCGACCAGGGTTCGGTGTTCTGGCCGACGATGGCGCCCATGCCGACGAGCGTGCCTTCGGCGAGGGAGACCTGGTCCTTGATCGTCGCGTTGACGCCGAGGAACGAATAGGAGCCGACGTCGCAGTGACCCGAGATCACCACGTGGGACGTGACGAACACGTGGTCGCGGATCACGCTGTGATGGCCGATGTGGTTGCCGCTCCACAGGATGACGTTGTCGCCGATCGATGCGTAGGGCTGAATCGTATTGTCCTCGAGGATGAAGCAGTTCTCGCCGACGGGCGTCTCGGGGAACAGCGTGGCGCGGCTGCTGACGTACGAAATGAGCCCATAGCCGCGCTGTTTGAACGCCGTGTAAACCTCCTGGCGAAGGCGGTTCATGCGCCGCGCGGTCATGGGGGCCAGCGCGCTCGCCTGGCTTGGCGGAAAGTGCGATTCGAGTTCTTCGAACGGCACGACGGGCAGGCCCTCGAATGCACGAGACTCGGGCAGGTACTCGCGGTGGACGGTGAAGCCCACCACGCGGTGCGGGCTATCGTGCCGCAGGTAGAAGTGGGCGAGCGACGCGGTGTCTTTGACGCCAAAGAGGACGATGTCGGCCATGGTGCTGCGGGGCTCGCGGGTATGGTGTGCGGCAATCGTCGCCGAGTGGCGTCACGGCGCGCGGTAGGCGGGGAAATAGTTCGATCCCGGCGGAATGTGCGCCGTCAATTCACGGTAGGCGGCGGGTTGTAGGATGCGGCCGCAGAAGTAGACGGGTCGCGTTGCGGTGGCCCAGCCTTGCTTAAATCGCGTGAGTCCCGAATCGGCCGCGGTAGCGCCGGCTCCGGCGCCGAGCGCAACCCAGCGTATGCCGACTTTGGCGAAGTGCGTGAACGCGGTCCAGAACAGGGCGAACGACGCGCCGAGCTCGTAGCCGCGATCGCTGTATGCGGCGAGGTGGTAGTAGGCGGCTTCGCCCGCGGCGTACCACAGCGTCATGCCGCAGCATTCCCTATGCTCGAACGCCGCGAAGGCGATGAAGCCGGGCGATTGGAACTGTCGCTGGAACGATCGCGGCGAGAAGCGGGCGATGCCTGTGATCGCATGGCGGCGGACGAGGTTGTCGTAGAGTCCAATCCAGTCGGCGAGCGCGTCGCCGTTGGGCGGCGCCTGGCGCACTTCGACCGCGGCCAGGGCCTTGCGAATGTTGCGGCGGTGATGGCTCGGCGTCACGCGGTCGAGCGGCAGTGAAAGGTCGCAGACGTAGTGCTGTTTGTAGGGATAGCAGACGTCGGGAAACGCTGCGTGGAGTTGTTCCGCCGATGCGTCGGTAAACGGGTCGGTCACCAGAGACGCACACACGAGCCGATCGGCCAGCGTTGCAAGATCGTCGCCGACGGCGGACCAATCGCGGCAGGCGAACAGCGGATAGCAGCCCATGCCGTCGCGGGCGTCGGCGTCGGGGATCGGGCGTGCTAGCAGCCAGCCGCCGGAGGCAGGCAGTTCGACGAGGTCGCCGAATTCGGCAAGCGACTCGGCGTACTGGCGGCTGGCGTACCCGGCGATGCTCGAAGGGCACGGCTCAACGATAGAAGAGATTGGCGGAGCCATGGCGCGCCGCAATGTAACGGATTAGCCCTCAAGCATCAATCGGACTCGAAGCGTGCTGTTGTTTTTTGCTGCTGCCGGTGGGAGTTTTCCGCAGATGGCGCAGATGTTCGCAGATGAATCATCAGAGAGAATAAGTTTCAGAGAGCTGACTTCGCGCGAAAGTAAAACTCATCTGTGCTCATCTGCGTCATCTGTGGACAATTCTAAAAGAATGAGATGTGAGAATCGGTGGCTATGGGTTCTCGTGGAACAAGTCGAGAAGGTAGCGTCCGTACTCGTTGTTGATGGCGTGGCCGAGGCGCTGAAGCTGGGCGGCGTCGATGAAGCCTTTGCGATAGGCGATCTCCTCGATGCAAGCAATCTTGAGGCCCTGGCGGGCTTCGATCGTTTGCACGAACTGGGCCGCTTGCAGCAGGGCCTCATGCGTGCCGGTGTCGAGCCAGGCGAAGCCGCGGCTGAATCGCTCAACGTGCAACTGGCCGCGGTCGAGGTAGGCGCGGTTGACGTCGGTGATTTCCAGCTCGCCGCGCGGGGACGGCTTGAGGTTGGCGGCAATCTCAACGACTTGGTTGTCATAGAAGTAGAGCCCCGGCACGGCGTAGTGCGACCTCGGTTGCGCCGGCTTCTCTTCGAGCGATAGCACCTTGCCGGCGGGGTCGAACTCGACGACGCCGTAGCGTTGCGGGTCCTTGACGGGGTAACCGAAGATCGTGGCGCCCGTCGTGCGGCTGGCCGCCGCTTGGAGCATCGTCTGGAAGCTCTGGCCGTAGAACAGGTTGTCGCCCAGGACCAGCGCGCAATGGTCGCCGCCGAGAAAATCGCGGCCGATGAGGAACGCCTGGGCCAAGCCACCCGGGTGGGGCTGAACGCCGTACTGGATCGAGAGTCCAACGTCGCCGCCATCGCCGAGGAGGCGCTGGAAGCCGCCGATGTCTTCGGGCGTCGAGATCAGCAGCACGTTGCGGATGCCGGCGAGCATGAGGACCGACAGCGGGTAGTACACCATCGGCTTGTCATAGACTGGCAAGAGCTGCTTGCTGGCGGCGCGCGTGAGGGGGTAGAGGCGGGTGCCC
>JBIOVA010000285.1:0-8831 GCA_044867485.1 Lacipirellulaceae bacterium
ACCCTCCCCTAGCCCCTCCCTGCAAGGGAGGGGGATCGGAAATGGCTTCGACGCCTTGCCGTTATCCTCGAGTCGATCGCGCCGGCGCCGTCTACGTGGCGGTGCTTGGCACGGCGATGATCATCTCGCTCATCGCGTTGGCGTCGATCCACTTGTCGCGCGTCGAAGTCGACGTGCTCTCCGGCGCCGAGCAAATGGCCCACGCGGAACTGCTCGCCCAAAGCGCCGTCGAGCTGGCCATGTGCCGCATCAACGCCAACTCCGCGTGGCGGACGACCTACGCCAGCGGCGTCGAGAATCCCTCGTCCGGCTGGACCGCGGTGGGCGCCGGCGGCGTCCGGTTTACGTTGGTCGACGCCGACGGCAACCTAGCCGACGACGCCCGGGACTCCGTGACGATTCGCGGGATCGGCCACCTCGGCGAAGCGACGCACGTGGCGACCGTCACCGCCCAGCCGACGGCCGACGCGCTCGATTGTCTCGACGTGGCGCTGCACTCCGGCGGCGCCGTGACGAACTCCAGCTCCATTCTTGGCGGGCACGTCGTCAGCGCCAACGCCGCCATCTCGGGCGGCACGATCGACGGCGACGCGTGGTCGACGGCCGGCGTCTCGTCGACGGTCTCAGGCGTCAAGAATGTCAACAGTACGCCGGCGCGGCAGATGCCGGACACGACCACCGTGTGGGATTACTACCTGAACAACGGCACGCGAATCGCCGTCGCCGACCTCCCCGGCGATCCCACCAATCTGATCGACGATTGCGTGATCAGCCCCGGCAGCAACCCCTTCGGCAGCGGCGAGACCAACTCGCAAGGCATCTACATCATCGACTGCCAGGGGCAGGGGCTGCGCATCTCCGACTCCCGCATCAACGCCACGCTCGTGATTCTCAATCCCGGCTCGACCGTGGAAATCACCGGTCAGATCAACTGGAACCCGCCGGCGGCGAATTTTCCGGCCATGCTCGTCCAAGGCAACTTGCAGATGAACTGGAGCGGCGGCGCCGATCTTGAGGAGTTCGATTGGATCCTCGTCGTCAAATGGCCCCGGACCAACTTCAATCCGGTCGGCTCGCCCTACGAAGGCTTGACCGATTCCGACGCCCTCGACTCCTATCCCGGCGTGATCAACGGGTTGGTCTACGCAACGGGTAATCTGGTGATTTCGTCCGCGTGCAACGTCAATGGCGTCGTCGTGGTCGGCGGCGCCACGACGGTCTCGGCGGCGACGACGCTCACCTACAGCCAGACGCCCGCCATCGCCCCGCCGCCGGGCTTCGCCGCCGGCAACGTCTTGCGGATCATCCCCCGCACCTGGCGCCGCTCGACACGCTAGGCCGGCGCCGTACCCGTACCCGAAGCTGCCAGCTTCGTCCGTACTCCCGGCGGCGACGAGCTGCGCCGCGGACTTTTGGCGTTCTATGGAGAAATCCCGCGGAAAAACGCCCCTTACCCCTCACATGACTTTAGACGTTCTATGGGCGCAGCCGGGGCTCGCGTGAATCGCCCGATCCGGCCCAGGACTCCTCCAACGGGGTTTAATCCTTTCGCCGCGGACCTTTGTGGCGCCGCGATTGCGACCCGCCATCGGGCTCTGGTACGATGCCCGGCCGTGCCCGCTAAGAACGGCGGCGCGGCGGCAAGAGCGATTTATTCCCAGGAGGTTGATCTATGGTGCGGCGACGAGGCACAGGGCTGGTTCTGGCAGCAACGGCCGTGACCTACGGCTGGTCGATGACGGCCCGCGCCGAATGGCCCCAATGGCGCGGTCCCCATCGCGACGACGTCTCGACGGAAACCGGGTTGCTCAAATCCTGGCCCGAAGGCGGCCCGCCGCGCGCATGGCTCTACGAGAATTGCGGCCTGGGCTACGCCGGCCCAGCGATCGCTGGAGGCAAGTATTTCACGCTCGGCACGCGCGACGACCAGGAAGTCCTGATTGCCCTCAACGCCGCGACAGGCGAAGAGCTGTGGACCGCCCCCATCGGCGAAGTTTATGAAAACGACTGGGGCAACGGGCCGCGTAACACGCCGGCCGTCGACGGCGAGCTGGTCTACGCACTGGGCGCCCAAGGTTCGCTCATTTGCGCGCGAACCGACTCCGGCGAAATCGTGTGGACCAAGTCCATGCAGGACCTCGGCGGCAAGACGCCCAATTGGGGCTACGCCGAGTCGCCGCTCGTTTACAAGGACACCGTGCTCTGCACGCCCGGCGGAGAGCAGGGTGCAATTGCCGCGCTCGACAAGACCACCGGCGAAGTGCGCTGGCAGTCAACGGAAATCACTAGCGGCGCCCATTACGCGTCAATTGTCCCCATGGCCCACCAGGGCCACGACGAAGCCGTGCAGCTTTTGCCGGATCAGCTCGTGGGCTTCGACCCCGCCGACGGCAAGCTGCTGTGGAGCGTTCCCTGGCCCAAGCCCGTGGCCGCCATTCCCACGCCTCTCGTTCACGGCGACTTCGTCTACGCCACCAGCGGCTACGGCGTCGGCTGCATGCTGGTGAAGGTGGACGCCGACCACGCCACCGAGACGATCTATGAAAACAAGACGATGAAAAACAAGCACGGCGGCGTGCTGCTTGTTGGCGATCATGTCTACGGCCACTCGGACGGCGTCGGCTGGATGTGTCAGGAATTCGCCACGGGCGAGCAGGTGTGGCGCGACCGCGATGCCCTCGAAATGGGCGGCGTCACCTACGCCGACGGCATGCTGTACTGCCTCGGCGAAGAAAGCGGCGACGTCGTGCTGGTCGAGGCGTCGACCGATGGCTGGAACGAGCGCGGACGCTTCAAGCTCGACCCGCAGACGACGCTCCGCAAAGACCGCGGCCGCATTTGGGTTCACCCCGTGGTGTGCGACGGCCGGCTGTACCTGCGCGACCAGAACTACGTCTACTGCTACAACGTGCGCGACGCAGCCCTCGCCACCGCGGGCGGTAACTGACGCCGCGTCATCGCCCGAAGCCGACGCCCCGCTACTTGCTTGCGTCTTCGCTTCCCTGCCCCGCCGCGTGGTTATCCTCCAACTTCGGCGTCAACACCATCCGCACGCGCGTCCCCAATTCGGGGATCCGCTCCGTGAATGCCTCGAACAACAGCCCGTCATTGGCCTGGCTGCTCTCGATCGGCACGTCGAGCGTCGCGGAGGTAAAGTTCGACACGCAGATGAAGTCCCCCTGCTCGGCCATGTAAAATTTCTTGCCCGTCGACTCGTCGGTCCAAAAATCACTGCCCGCGAACACCCACGGCTGCGTCATTTCCTTTTTGGTGGACGCATCGCGGATCCACTCTTGGGCGCGCACCGATTGCCACTTGCCCTGCGGGTCGAGCCAGCGAACCTCGATCTCGATTTCCGACCCCGTCGGCGGCGCGAAGTCCGGCTTGTACTGTACGGGGCGTCCCTGCATCGCCCCCACAGCCAGCAGCGCCGCGTGAACGGTGGCCGCCCGCGTCTCGGCAGCGACGATCGACTCGTGTTCTTTTGTTCCCACAAGGCAGGCAAACATTTCGAGATACCCCTCGCGAAGCGAGACGTAGCCGTCCACGAGCACCTGGTCGTTCTCGACATCGATCCACACGCGATCCGGCTCGGGCATCTGCTTGGCGCTCTCAGGGTCCGGCAGGCGCGGGGCCGGCAGCACCTTTTCATCCTCGGGCGGTGTCGCTGGGGCGTCCCCACCCGCTGCAGCATCCGCCGTGGAGTCGACCGCCTGCGCCCAAGCAACAGCCGACGGGAGGCATAACCAGGCGCCCGGCATAGCGAGGAACGACGCACGCAACCACGCAAGTTTTTGCCGGGAAATCATGTCCGTACTCCAAGGGCGTCATGATCGAAACGCCGATTCCGTGGCCAGCCGCCCGCGATTATACGGCGAGTCCGGCGACTCGCCCTCCCCCAACGGCAAAATCGTCAAGGCGCCCCGTGAAGGCGCATGGCAAACGCTCTACAATACCACCCTGCATCAACGCCGCGCCGCACAGCGCGACACCTGGGAGCACGTTGGTCGATCGCCATGGCCATGATTCTTGATCCGAGCAGGGAGGCGTCGGCGAACGGTTCGCCGCACGATCACGCACGCCCGGGCGCCGTTCCGACGCGCCCTTCTCAAGCGGCGTCGCACGCGAATTTCTGGCGAGGCGCCGCCGCCAAGCGGTTGCGCCGCGGCGGACTCTCGCCCGAGGCGGCGTGGGACGCCTATTGGAAGAGACGCAAGGCGCCCGCGTCGGTGGCCCGCTTATGCCGCGCCGCTGGGACGCCGATGGCTTGGAGTTGGAACCCGGCCGACGCGTCGCCGGAATGCCGCGCCGTGGTGGAAATCGCCGACCAGCTCGCCCGCGGCGCCGACTCGAAGAAACTCGCCAAGCCCAAGCGCCGCGTTGCGCTCCAGGACGCCCTGGCGCAATGGCTCGAAACGACCGCCGATGGCGAGCCCGGCGTCGAGTTCGCGATCGGTTGCGTCGCAGTGGCCCACCTTATCAACGAACTGGGCGGTCTGCTGGAGGCCGACCAGGGTTGGGAGCTGGTCGACTACCTGGTCGCCACGGCTCACGACGCCCAAGCGTGGCCGGTCGACGCCGACGCGCCCTTAGACCTCGCGCCTGTCGATCAAGCCGTGGTCCAGCAGCTTCTCGCCGGCGAGCTGCCGCTGGTGCTGGCGTACTTCTTCGCCGAGATGGGCCCCGCACCAGCGCTGGCGCGAGCCGCACGCGACCGGCTTAGCGAAGGCTTGGCGGAGCTGGTCAACGGCAAAGGCCTGGTCCACGGTACGCAGTTGGCGGCGATTCGTCCGTTGGCGGCGTGTTGGACGCGCTGCCGCGCCATGGGCGCACGCCTCAAGCCCGGCGCCTGGAAGGCCGCTGCGCAGCGACGATTCGCGTCGTTTGTGCGGGAGGCCGTTCGCTGGTCCGACGGGGCCGGCCATCCGCTGCTGAGCGACGACGCGTCGCCGTGGGCCGCTGATTTTCTCGCGGCCATGCTCAAGCACGGCGGCGCCAAGGCTGATGCGGCGGCGGCTAGGGCGCTGCGCGACGGCAGCCGATCGAGCAACCGCTCGCTCCCGTCGGCGTCGTGCCATTCGGAAAACGCGGGCCTGGCTGTGATGCGCGCCGCTTGGTCGCCGCGCGCCGCCGTCGTGGCGGTGAACTATGCCACGCCGGAGATGCAGGTCGAAATCGCCGCCGACGGCCGTCGCCTGTTCCGCGGCGTCTGGGCCGCCGAGCCGCAGGTCGACGGCCAGCCGCTCCAACCGGTCGGCCGCTGGGAACAGGTCTGTTGGTTCAGCGACGCCGACGTCGACTATCTCGAATTCACGCGCGACCTGGCCGATGGCGCCAAGCTGGAGCGGCAAATCCTGCTCGCACGCCGCGACAACTTCTTGTTGCTCGCCGATCACTTGCAGCACGCCGAGCCGGCAACGCTCGAACTGGCTTGGCAGTTGCCCCTGGCCGCCGGCCTCGAGTGGCGCGGCGAAGAGGAAACTCGCGACGCCGTGCTGGCCAGCGGCAAGCCCGTGGCTCGACTCTTGCCGCTCGCCCTGCCGGAGTGGCGCATCGATCCCCGCATCGGCGAGTTCACGCACGCGGCCGGCGCCGTGCGCCTGGCCCAGCGCGCCGCCGCGCGCGCGTTGGCCTGCCCGCTGTTCATCGACTTTGACCCGCGGCGAGCGCGCAAGCAATGTACGTGGCGGCAGCTTACGGTGGCCGAAGGGCTTAATATCCAACCGCCCGACGTGGCGGTGGGCTACCGCGCCCAGTGCGGCGCCGACCAGTGGCTCTTCTACCGCTCGCAAGCCAAGCCCGGCAACCGAACGCTCCTCGGGCAGAACACGTCGAACGAGTGCGTGATTGCACGGTTCCTACCGAAGAGCGGCGAGATCGAAGAGCTGCTCGAAATCGAGGCCTGATCAAAACTCGATCGATCCTGCCCCCTCCCCCTCCACGGGGAGGGCTAGGGAGGGGACGAGGTCCGTATACGCTCGGCAACCCCAAAATGTCTCGCATCGCCGACAACCTTGCCCGCCTCAGCGACCGCATCGCCGCAGCGGCTCAATCCGCGGGACGCGAGCCCGCGTCGATCCGACTGGTTGCTGTGACCAAATACGTCGACGCGCTCACGGCCGCCGAGTTGCTCGCCGCGGGATGCACCGATTTGGGCGAGAGCCGGCCGCAGGAGCTCTGGCACAAAGCCGCGGCGCCGGAGCTGGCGTCGGCGCGGTGGCATCTCGTGGGCCGGCTGCAGCGCAACAAGATCCGCCGCACGCTCCCGCTCGTCGAATTGATCCACAGCGTCGACAGCGAGCGGCTGCTGGCGGCCATCGACGAGCTCGCCGCTGAGCTGAACCTCGCACCGCGCGTGCTGCTGGAGGTCAATTGCTCAGGCGAGGAGGCCAAGCAGGGTTTCGCCGCGGACGACGTGCGCCGCCTGCTCCCTGCGCTAAGCGGCTACGCGCGCGTTCGCATCGCCGGTCTCATGACGATGGCGCCGCTGGAGGGCGACGCGTCGGCGGCCCGCGCCGCGTTTGCCGCGCTCCGCACGCTGCGCGACGAGTTGGCTCTCCAATGCCCGCCCGGAGTCGCGCTCGACGAAATGTCGATGGGCATGAGTGGCGATTTTGAAGAGGCCATTGCCGAGGGCGCTACGATCGTTCGCGTTGGTTCGCTTTTGTTCGAGGGCGTCATTGGATGATCGCGATCGAGCAAAATTCCGAGGGCGTGATTGTTCCGGTGCGCGCTCGTGCGGCGGCGCGACGTACGGGCATAGCCGGCGAGCATGACGGCGCCTTGCGCATCGACGTGACCGCCGCTCCCGAAAAGGGCAAAGCCAACCGCGCTATCGCCGCAGTGCTCGCCGAAGTTCTGCAAGTGTCCAAGTCGGCGGTACGGCTCGTTGCCGGCGCCACGAGCAATCAGAAGCGGTTCCTCGTGATCGGCGTCGATGTGGCCACCGCCCGCCAGCGAGTTGACCTGGCCATCGCCGACGGTTAGCCGCGTTGGAGCAGCTTGCGAAACTCCACCCACGGCCGCGTGTTCGCCACGTCGGACGCAGTGAGCCCGCCGCGACGCGCTTGCCGCACGCCGTGCTCCATCACGTCCATTCCGCCGGTGCTGTGGGCATCGGTGCTGATGACGATCGGCACGCCGCGCCGCTTGGCCGCAGCGCAGTGCACGTCGTCCAGGTCAAGTCGCACGGGATTCGCATTGAGTTCCAACAGCTTGCCGAGCCGCGCCGCTGCGGCGATCACGGCGTCGAGATCGACTTCGTACGGATCGCGACGGTTGATCAATCGGCCCGTCGGGTGCGCGACAATGTCGACGTGCGGATTCTCGAGCGCCCCCAGGATACGATCCGTGATCTGTGCCCGCGGCTGGTTCTGCCCGTAGTGGACGCTGGCGATGACCCAATCGGCCTCGGCCAACACGTCGTCGGGCAGGTCCATGCCGCCGCGTTCGAGGATGTCGCACTCGACGCCCTTGAGTACGACGACGTCGTCGTACTGCTTGCGAACGTGGTCGATCTCCTGCCATTGTCGCCGCAGCCGGTCGCCGTCGAGCCCGCGGGCCATCGACACCCGCTTCGAGTGGTCGGTGATCGCGATGTATTCCAGCCCACGGGCCCGAGCCGCTTCGATCATCTCTTCGAGCGTTGCCTGCCCGTCGGTGGCCGTGGTGTGCATGTGCAGGTCGCCGCGAATGTCGGCGAGCGTCACCAGCCGCGGCAGCTCGCCCGCGGCCGCCCATCCGAACTCCCCGCGGGCCTCGCGCATCTCCGGCGGAAACAGCGGCAGATCGAGTGTCGCGTAAACTTCCTTTTCCGTGCGGCCGGCGATCCGCTCGCCCTCAGTGTCCGCATCGTCGCCCATGCGGAACACGCCCCACTCGCTCACCTTGAGCCCGCGGTCCTTCGCCATCCCCCGCATGATGATGTTGTGATCCTTCGACCCCGTGAAGTACTGCAGCGCGGCGCCGAACGACTCCGCGGGGACGACGCGCAAGTCAACTTGCACGCCCGTGTCGAGCCGCACCGACATCTTGGTGTCGCCGCGCGACGACTGGTCGACCACGCCGGGGAACTTGCTGAAATGGTCCATGACCGCCGCCACGTCGGCGGCGTCGACGAGAAAATCGAGGTCGCCGACCGTCTCGCGCCCGCGGCGATAGCTGCCGGCCGCCTCGATCTGCCGCACGCCGGGCGCTTCGCGCATGTGCTCCAACACTTTCTGGACGATCGCGTCCGCCTCGTCCCACCGCATCCGCGCGCCGGCCTGCTCGGCGACGGCGAGGCCTTTGAGAATCGCCTCCTCGGTCTTGGCGCCAAAACCCTTGAGCGCCCGCACGCGCTGCTGTTCGCAGGCCGTGCGCAGCTCGGCCAGCGAATT
The DNA here is from genome assembly GCA_044867485.1 of Lacipirellulaceae bacterium. Classification (GTDB taxonomy): domain Bacteria; phylum Planctomycetota; class Planctomycetia; order Pirellulales; family Lacipirellulaceae; genus Lacipirellula. Next base: position 8,379 of record JBIOVA010000285.1, read on the forward strand.
GACGCCAAGTTCCTTGTGAATCCGCGCCGCTTTTTTCGGCCCGACGCCCGGCACGCGTGACAACGCCAGCACGCTTGCGGGGATTTCCTGCTGCAGCTCCTCGAGCATCGGCAGCATGCCGGTCGCCAGCAGCGTCTCGATCTTCTCAGCCAAGTCCTTGCCGATCCCCTCGATGTCGGTCAGCGACCGCGTCTCGTCCTCGGCAATGCCGGCCAGCGGTTCGGCGAGATCGCCGATGCGGCGGGCCGCGTTGCGATACGCGCGCACGCGGAACGGGTTGGCCCCCTGAAACTCGAGCAAGTCGGCGATCGCATCAAACGTCGAGGCAATGTCGCGATTGGTCATGCCTCCAGTGTAGGAAGTCAGGAGTCAGGAGTCAGGAGTCAACGATGGCTCTCCCGTTAGCCGCGACGCGGAGGTCCGCCGCAGCGGAGCGCTCCGCGGTACACAGTT
>JBIOVA010000286.1:0-34624 GCA_044867485.1 Lacipirellulaceae bacterium
CCCGAAGGGGTGCGGGGTCCGTTGATGGACGACGAGTACGGGGACGTGTACTCGGCCGTGTATGCGTTCACCGGGGCCGACTACTCCCCGGCCGAGCTCAAGCGGATCGCGGAAGACGACTGCCTGCTCTTTGCGGTCGATGAAGACGTTAAGCAGGTCGGCGACCGTCTCCCCTTCAACCGGTACGGTAAGTCCCGCGTACAAGAAGTCCTTCTGCTTGTGGTAGAGGGCTACCGCAGCGTCGGGACCGGCCGACTGAGGGCCGAAGTAGTGGACGCGGCCTTTGATCTTCTTGCTGTACTGCCCGTTGGGATGGACGGTGAGCGGGAAGTCTGGCCACGGCTTGGCGTGTTTGGGCTGCTTTCGGGGCATCTGCAAGTCTAGCTCTGGGGGCCGGGTATCGGACCCGGTATCGGCTAGTATTGGAGCAGAGCCTCGTTTTCAGCACAAGAAATGCCGTTTCGCACGGCGTTTTACGGGGAATACCGGAGGGGGGACTTGAACCCCCACGACCTTGCGGTCACTGGATTTTGAGTCCAGCGCGTCTGCCAATTCCGCCACTCCGGCTTGGGACATGCGGCGAGCAATCAAACCGCCTGCCTCAGACTTGCCTACTAACCTACGGGGATTTCGCGGGGCGTCAACGGGCCGCGGGAGTCGCCGCACATCGGGGCAGATTAACGCGGTTATGACGACTCGCGTCACCCATGGCCGGCCGCGCGCGGTGAGCGCCGCGTTAAATCCGGCGTCGGCGTTTGTTCTGCAACCTACCATTGGGGGGTCCTGGGAACGCGGCCTTTCGCAGCCACGTGGTCGCGGAAATCTCCGACGGGGGCGAGCTCTCGACGAAGGCTGGCGGCCAGGACGTTCGCTCCACAAGTGATTCGATCGGTCTCCAGTACACGGATTGCCAGGCGGACAACCGTTGCTCAGACCCGCGCACACACGTTGCACGGATGAGGACGCGGCCATGTTTGCCAGCACCACTCTGGATCATGTCGTGATTCACGAAAGCCTCGCCGCGGTTGCGGGGGGCGCGTTCGCCTTGCTCTATGCGGCGGCGCTGTGGATGATCGCGCGAGCACGGCGACCGGAAGAGGTCGACGGCGGCGACCCGACGACAGCCGTGTCGCCCGAGACGGCGGCGGCCCGCGCGCTGGCGGAAATGCAGCAACGGGCGGCCGATGAGGACAACTACCGCAGCATTTTCGAGAACGCCGTCGAAGGCATTTTCCGCACGTCGCCCGAGGGGAAGTATCTCGCGGCGAACCCTGCCCTGGCCCGCATTTATGGGTACGAGTCGGTGGCCGCCATGGTCGCTGGTATAGGGGATATCGCGAGCCAGTTGTATGTAGACGCGACGCGACGCGACGCCTTCCGACGACTGCTCAACGCCAACGACGTGATCACCGACTTCGAGGCCGAGGTCCGGCGGCGCGACGGGCATGTCATTTGGATCTCGGAGAACGCCCGGGCTTGCCGCAACGCGGACGGCGAGCTGATGTATTACGAGGGCACGGTCGTCGACGTCACCGAGCGGAAACGAGCGGCCAGGCTGTTGCTTGACAAGGAGGCGGCCGAGACGGCCACGCGGGCCAAGAGCCAGTTCCTCGCCCACATGAGCCACGAAATCCGCACGCCGCTCAACGGCGTGGTGGGCATGATCGAGCTGCTCGCGCAGACGAGCCTCGACGCCAAGCAGCGGCGCTACGTCGACCTCGCGAAGGCGTCGGCCGACATGCTGCTGGGACAAATCAACGAGGTGCTCGACTTCTCGAAGATCGAGGCCGGCCGGCTGGAGCTGGAACGCACGGCGTTCGACCTCCACGAGCTGGTCGAGTCGATTCCCGAGCTGTTCGCCCACCGGGCGAGCCAGAAGCGTCTGGAGATCGGCTGCCAACTGCTGCCGGGGGTGCCGCGGCGGGTCATCGGCGACCCCGAGCGGCTGCGGCAGGTGCTGGTCAACCTCATCGGCAACGCGCTGAAGTTCACCGAACACGGCGGCGTGTATCTGCGCGTCGCCGGCGCCACGACGAGTGACGCCACGGGCGCGACGGCGAACCCCGCAACCAAGGGCGGCGGCTTGCGGTTCGAAGTGCGCGACACGGGCGTCGGCATTCCCGAAGAAAGCGTGGAGCATATCTTCGACTCCTACAAGCAGGCCGAGGCGTCGACGACCCGGCAGTATGGCGGGACGGGGTTGGGGCTGGCGATTTGTAAACAGATCGTGGAGCTGATGGGAGGTGAGATCGGCGTGGCGAGCTCGCGCACTGGGACGACATTCTGGTTTCGCGTGCCGCTGGCCGAGGCGTCGCGCCAGGCGTCGGCCGGCGAGGCGCCGCGGGGCGACTTGCGTGGGTTGCGGGTGCTGGCCATCGATGACAATGCGACGAACCTAGAAATCCTCGAAGATCAACTTTCTCGCTGGGGCGCCGAGGTGGCGACGGCGCATCGGGCGCAGGACGGATTTGAACTGTTGTGCTCGGCGGCGCGGCGCGGGGCGCCGTACCACGTGGCGGTGGTCGATCGGCTGATGCCCGAGGTCGACGGCCTCAAGCTCGCTGCGATGATCCGCGCGGACGATGCGGTGTGCGATTCGCGGCTGCTGCTCCTAACGTCGCTCAACGAGGATCTGCCGCATGCGGAGCGCGAGCGGTTGCAGCTCACGTGCCTGCAAAAGCCGGTGCGGCAGTCGACGTTGTTCGACGCACTGGTCTCGGCCACGGGCCACGAAACGAAGCATAGCGTCCAGCCGCGCACGCAAGCGGCGGCGCCCTGCGACGTGCCAGCGGAGGGCTCGCCGGCTTCGCCGCGGGGCGGGCTGATCCTCGTGGCCGACGACAACGAGATCAACCAGATGGTGGCCGTCGAGATGCTGCGTCGCGCCGGTTGGGAGGCGGTGGTGGCGAGCAACGGCCGTGAGGCGGTCGCGTCGGCGCGGTCGGGGCGGTTCGTCGCGGTGCTCATGGACTGCGAAATGCCAGTGATGAACGGGTACGAAGCGACGCGCGTGCTGCGGGACGTCGAGGCGGACGGGACGACGCTGACGCCGGCGGGCGGGCCATTGCCGATCATCGCGCTGACGGCGCAGGCCGTGCTGGGCGACCGGCTGCGGTGCCTCGATGCGGGGATGTCGGACTACGTCACCAAGCCGATCGATCCCAAGGCGCTGCTGGCGGCGATTGATCGGGCCGTGCCGCGCGGGAGGGCGACGGGGGACGTTGTCATCGCGAACAAACCAGCAACGCCGGAGCTGGTCGACGCCGGCGCGGTCGACGTCGCGGAGCTGGTCACGCGGTGCGGCGGCGATCGCGCGTTTGTCGGGCAGCTTCTGGAGACGTTCGTTGGGCATGCCCGGGAGCGGGTCGAGCAGCTCGGGCAGTGCATTGACGATCGTGCGGAGGCGGACGTGGCGCAACTGGCCCACGCGCTCAAAGGAGCGGCTGGCAACGTGTCGGCAGCGCGATTGGCGGGCGTCGTGGGGGAACTCGAAACGGCGGCGAAGGCGTACCGGACGACGGAGTTCGGCGGGCTTTATGCGCAGATCGAACGGGAGCTGGCGGCGTGCGAGGCGGCGATTGCGGCGGCGCGGGGTTAGAAGGCAGGGGCAGGGATCCCAATCTTCAGGTCTCAGGTTTGCCCGATGGGGCGAATTGACCAAGGCGCTCATGTCGCTCAAGGCGCTCATGTTTTTTTGGTGAGCGCCTTACTCTTTTCGGCGATCGGAAGCAGTCAAACTGAGGGCGCTGTCGGCGGAGACGGCGCACCGGGAGCGTCGAACTGGGTCGCCTACGGCGGCGCAGCGCGGGGTGCAAGGCGGGGTAGGTTGCCAAGGAGCTTGTCTGTACGCCTGTATCGTACAGGTCGGCGCGGCCAAAAGATAGTGGCTTTTCGGATTTTTCCACAGATGGGGCGGATGATCGCAGATGAGGAGAATTGGGCAGGCGGCCGCGGCGCCACCCGCCGGAGTCCGCTGACTTGACCTGTAATCACGGTTACAATGGAGCTTTCTCAGCAGGACTTTCCTCGTCCCTGAAGGGATTGCCCGCTTGAACAAGTGGCTTCTTCTCAACTACAAGATTCCGCGCGAACCGACGGCCCGTCGAGTTTCCACGTGGCGCAAGTTGAAGCAGCTTGGTGCGCTGTTGCTGCACGACTCGGTCTGGGTCCTGCCGGCGACGCCGCGGACGAGCGAACAATTTCAGTGGCTGGCCGCAGAGATCATTGAACAGGGAGGCGACGCGATGTTGTGGGTCACGGAAGCCTTGATGCCCAATCAGCAACAATGGCTCGTGGAGCAGTTCTCGACGAAGACGGATGGCGCGTATCAAGAGATTCTGTCGGCGATTCGGAAGAGAAACGCCGACTTGGCGGGTCTGGGACGCGCCTATCAGCAAGCGGCCGCCCAAGACTACTTTCAATCGAAGCTCGCCGAGAAGGCGCGCCGAGCGTTGCTCGCGAAGGGAGGCGCTGCGTCATGAAGTGGGTCACCTGGGAAAACGTCGGCGTCGACCGGATGGCGTGCGCATGGTTGATACGCCGCTCGATCGACCCGCAGGCCGAGTTTGTACTGATCGATCGGAATGCGCCTCTCCCCGAAGGCGCGGAGCCGTTCGATATTCCTGGCGTTCGACTCTCGCACCATGAAGGGCATTGCTCCTTTTTCGCGATGCTGCGGGAATACGAGCTCGATGATCCGGTGCTGGCGCGGATGGCGCGGATCATCGACGAGGCGGACACCGTCCAAGAGCTTAGTCTGGAACCCGCGTCAGCGGGACTCGACCTGATTTGCGCCGGACTGCGGCGGATCAGCGCCGACGATCACTCCGCCCTGGAGCGAGGCGCGATCGTGTACGACGCCCTGTACGCCCAACTTTCGACTGAGATGACGCCTGAAGGACACGAACCGGTCTAGCTCTTGACCGCGGCGCGATAACGGCGGTCGACTTCCTGCCAGTCGATGAAATTGATGAACCGTTCGACGTAGTCGGCCTTGCGGTTTTGATAGTCGACGTAGAAAGCGTGCTCGTAGACGTCGATGGCGACGAGCGGCATGGCCATCCAGAGCGGCCCCATGGCATGCTCGTCGCTAACGACATTGTAGAGCCGGCCGTTGACCGGGTGATGCACGAGTATCGCCCAGCCGGCGGCGGCCTTGGCGCTGGCGATGAAGTCGTCCTGCCAGCGCGCGAGCGAGCCGAATCGTTTTTCAATCGCTGCGCGGATCCCTTCGGCCGGCTGGGGCGCTTTCAAGGCGAGGCCATCAAAATACAGCTCGTGGAGTACGACGCTATTGCCGCGGCTCGATTTGGTGCGCTGCATCGTCTCGAAGGCCTGGGGATCGATGGCCGCTGCTGCGCGAAAGCTCGCCTCAAACTGATCGTCAATTGAGACGAACGTTTTGAGAGCGCCGCCGTAGTGGGCCGTGTGGTGGGGCGCCATTTGCTCCGCCGAGAGGAAGCCCGGAATCGCCAAATGCTTGAGCGGTTTGGGCGCGCCGGTGGCGAGTCCGCTCGCGGCGAAGTCGTACCCGTCGTCGTCGGCTGCGGCGGCGACCAGCCCCGGCGCGCAAAGCGATCCGATGGCGGCCCCCGACGAAGCAAAGAAGAAGTTGCGACGCGACTGGTCGTGCATGACGTCCTCGTTGATGGGCGACTACTTATCCCCAAACAGGAAAGGGGGCGCTACGGAAGAAAGGCAACCCGCTTCGGCGCCGCGCCAACGGTCGCTCGACCCTTGTCGCTTAGCTTTCCTGCCGACGAAACTTCGACCAGTTGAAGCGAGCCGTCCCCCAGGTTGCTCACCAGGACATTGACCGGCGACGAGTCGGGGATGCGCTCGATGCAGCACGGCTTCGCGACGCTGGTTAGGCGGTCGAGCAGCTCGCCCGTCTGGGTATTCACCGCGTCGACGTAGGATCGGCCTTCGTTGGCGGCAAGCACTACGTCGGGCAAGACGGCTTCCACGCCGTGATAGGTCACTTCCTGATTGGCGCTGCGCTCGTCGGGCGGATCGTAGGAGAACAGCCGCGTGACGGCGCCCGTGGCGGCGTCCATCTCGAAGAAGCCGTTGACCCAGAATGAGCCAAAGTACAGCTTCGACTCGTCGGGCGAAAACGTCAGGCTGCGCGGATTCACGTTCAGTGGAAAGAACTTCAGGAGTTTCCGCTGGGCGGGGTCGACGACGGCGATGCCGGTCACTTTTTTGCACGTCACGTAGGCTTTCTCCTTGAGGGGGCCGAATTTGACGACGTGCGGAGCGCTGCACCCCTCGATGCGAAAGGCTTCTTGCATGCCCTCCATGTCGATTCCCACAATGTCATCACTGTAAAAGTTGGCCACGAGGACATGCTGTCCGTCTTGCGTGAGAATGATGTGATCGTTGTGCATCGGGCCGATGCGGACGGCGCCTTTCGGTTGGAAGTCGGGCAAGGAAAAGAACTTGATTTGCTCCTCGCCCTCAACGCCGACGGCGACCAATGTTCCGTCCCGGCTCACGGCGATGCCGTAAGGCTTGGGCCCGACTGGATAACGTCCAACTTCCTCCATTTTGGCAAGATCGACGCGCGAAACGGAGGCGTCCTCCGTGTTGACGACGAGCACGCCGCTCGGGGCCGCGGCCTGAATGTTCGGGGCGATGGCGACGAGAAGTAGTCCCGCCGCCAAGAAGGATCTGCGTGCGTCCATGGTCATTCGCCTTTCTAGAAGTGAAGTTAGTTCCCGCTCACCTCGATGCCGGCGAAGCGCGTTTGTGCGTCGGCCTTGGTCCACAGGCCCATTCGGCCCGCGTCTCTGATCGCGTCGTCGGTCACGTCCAAGAGCAACTTGTCGTTCAGGCGGCACTCCAAGCGGTCGCCTCGATGCACAATGCGTATCGTTTGCCATTTGCCCGCGGGAACTTTTACGTCGGCGCTCCCCAATTCGGTTCGTTGGCCGTCGACGACTTTGTAGACGCGGTAATTGTTCTCCAGCGGATTGATGCGCGCGATGTAATAGTTGTTCGCATCCTGATAGCGCCAGACGGGACCGCCGCCCTGGTCAATTTTTCCGGCGACGGCTTTGACGGCGACGGTCAGCACGACGTCGCGCAACGTCGGCTCCTCGGCGACGCACAGGTTGAAGAACGGACGAGGCGCACCGGCCGAGATCTGGGCGAGCGCTTTGCCGTCGTCGGGCGCCGACGGATCGGCGACGATCTCCCACACGCTGCCTTCGCCTTGGCCGGTCTGGGCCGCCGTCCAGCCTGGCGGCAAGGCGCCCGGAGTCGCGACCGCGAAGGACAACTCGGCGGCCGACGCGGCGGCCGTCGCGCCGAGGAGCGTCCACACGGCAAGCCCGACCGCGCATTCCTGGCCCCGTCGTTCCTTAGGTCGCCGCGCGTTGCGGGTTCCAATCATGGCGTTCCTCCCGTACGAATTTGAGCCACGAATAAAGGGCGTCGTAAACGACGAAGCCGTGACGCAGCATCTCGTGATCGTTGAGAAAGTTATGAGACAAGCCCAAGGAAATCGCGAGCAGGCCGGCGCATTGCGGCGCGAAGTCCAGCCGTGCGGTGTCCGCGCCGCGGACAATCACCGCCAGATCGTGGAGATTCGAATCGACGAGCTGGTACTTCGCCAGAAATGCGTCGAAGCTGCAGAGCGGCCCCTCGTGGGTCAATTCGACGCCGGGAACATCGTAGGGAATTGCACCGCTGGTCCGGCTCTGGGCGACGACCTGATCGGACGGAGCAAAAGTGAACTCCGGTTCTTGATCGATAAAGCGAGCAATCAACCACGGGCAGGCGACGCGGTCGATCTTTGGGCGCTGGCGCGTAATCCATTTCATGGCGACGCTCCTCCCCCGGCGCTACCCGGCGATGGCCGCGGCGAAGCGCACCGGCAGGCCATTCAACTTGCACCCGGCCGCCTTGCCGGATATACGTAACCACGGTTACATATGCCGCATTTTAGGGTTTCCGCCAATGGCTTCGCAACCCCCTGCAAACGCTGGGCCGGCTATCGAGGCTTCTGCCTATTCGCTCCGCAGCCTCGTCGGCTACTTCCTGCGATTGGGGACGCTGGGGTTCGGCGGGCCGGTCGCGTTGGTGGGCTCCATGCACCGAGATCTGGTGGAACGTCACAGGTGGATCGGCGAATCGGATTATCGCGAGGGTTTGGCGTTGGCCCAACTCGCGCCCGGGCCGTTGGCGGCGCAACTGGCCATCTATCTCGGCTACGTGCACTACGGCGTGCGGGGCGCGACGCTCGCCGGGCTGGCGTTTGTGCTGCCGTCGTTCTTGATGGTGCTGGCGATCGGCTGGGCCTACGTGGCGTACGGCGGGTTGGCGTGGATGCAGGCCGTGTTTTATGGCGTCGGTGCGTGCGTCATCGGCATCATTGCGTGGAGCGCGTACAAGCTGACGAAGAAATCGATCGGCAAGGACCGTCTGTTGTGGTTCATCTACGCGGCGAGTTTTGTTGCGACGATTGTCACCGAGTCGGAGATCGTGTGGGTGTTCCTGCTGGCGGGCGTGTTGGCGTGGATCGTCAAGGCGCCGCCGCGCATGACGGGCGGCGCTGCGCCGTGCATTGTGCTCCCGTTGGGGTTGGCGCTGCCGTCGGCCGGCGGCGACGTGTTGTGGACGATGTTTTGGTACTTTACCGAAGCGGGAGCGTTTGTCTTTGGCAGCGGGCTGGCGATCATCCCGTTTCTGTACGGCGGCGTGGTGAAGGAACTTGGCTGGCTCGATGATCAACAGTTTCTGGACGCGGTGGCCGTCGCATTGATCACGCCCGGGCCCGTGGTGATTACGGTCGCGTTCATCGGGTTTCTGGTGGCGGGTCTGGCGGGCGCGTGCGTTGCGGCCGTGGCGACGTTTCTGCCGTGTTATTTGCTGACCATTCTTCCTGCGCCGTACTTCAAGAAATACGGAAAGCGACCGGGCATCGTCGCGTTCGTGGACGGCGTCACCGCGGCGGCGATTGGCGCGATTTCCGGCGCGGTTGTGGTGCTGGGGCGGCGGACGATTTTTGACCGCGGGTGGTCGCCCGATCTGTTCAAAGTGGCCGTCATGCTCGTCACGCTGGCGATTCTGGCGAGCGGCAAGAAGATTCCGGAGCCGGTGATTGTGCTGGCAGCCGCGGCGGCGGGATTGCTCGCATTTCCCATGGTGCGATAGTCGCGCACGGGGAGAAGGAGTCGGGCACAATTTGCTCCGAAGACTCCGCAAATTGAGCCAGACCCCGGCGGCGCGCAGGCCCACGTCGGCGGACCTCCGTGGGCATGGCACACGGCGCCAATCGGAGTTGCTCGCTCACATCCGGCGCGGGTGGCCGCGTTCCAACTCGACGCCCCAATCGTGCATAGCCAACAGGACGGGCTTCAGTTTCTTGCCCAAGGCCGTGAGCGAGTACTCCACCTTGGGCGGAATCTGTTGGTAAACCTCGCGGTGGATCACGCCGTCGCGCTCCAGCTCGCGGAGTTGCTTGGTGAGCGTGCGGGCGGAGATGCCGCTCAAAAGGCGCGACAACTCGCCGAAGCGCTTGTCGCCCTCCAAGAGGTAGTGGAGGACCATGACTTTCCACTGCCCGCCGATGGCGCCGAGCGTCGTCTCGACGGGGCAGCCCACCGTTTTCTTCGCGTTTTTCCTGGGTTTGTTCGCTGCCACGCGACGCCTCGCTATCCTAGGGGATATATGGTTACAAGAACGCCCATACTTGTTATGTCGCGCGCGACAGCGTAGAAGTCAAGGCGGCTTGCGCGTCGGTCGCGGGTCTGTTGGGATATGTCACTTCGAGGTCTGCCGAGAAGTCCGGCCTCAAGTCTCCAAGCCGGACCCCTCGGCTGACCTCGGCGTAACGAAACGAACCCACGACCGGCGCCTTGACGGGCGAGTGCGCCGCCAACATCACTTCCTGAAAGGAGCACGACATGGCCAAAACGACCAAGGGAATGATTGATCCGAGCGATGCGGTGATGTTGCTGATCGATCACCAGAGCGGATTGTTTCAACTGGTCAAGGACATCCCCCTACTGGACCTGCGCAACAACGTGATCGCGCTGGCCAAGGCGGCGCGGCTCTCGAAGGTTCCCACGTTCACGACCGCCTCGGTGCCGGACGGGCCGAATGGGCCGCTGATCCCCGAGATTCACGAGAGCAATCCCGATGCGATCTACGTCCCGCGGACCGGACAAGTCAACGCCTGGGACAATCCCAAGTGGGTCGAGGCGATCGAGAACACCGGACGCAAGACGCTGATCATCGCGGGGACGCTCACCAGCGTGTGCATGGCGTTTCCGACGCTCAGCGCGCTGGAGGCGGGGTACAAGGTCTTCAACGTCATCGACGCGTCCGGCAATTGGTCGGCGATGGCGACCGACATCACGCTCGCCCGCGTCGTTCAGGCCGGCGCCCATCCGGTCGACACATTCGCCGTGCTGGGAGAGCTGATGGAGACGTGGAACCGTGAGGACGCGATGGAGTTCGCGGCGGTGATGGCGGACCATATCGTGCCGCACTACCGGCTGCTCAGCGAGAGCTATGAAAAGGCGCAAAGCGTGCAGAAATCGGGACGGGAAACGAAGCTCGACAAAATGAAGGCGATGGCGGGAAGCGGGCGGCCGAAGTAACGCTTACGGCGGCGGCGCGTTCGACGGTGCGAGTCGGCGCGCCGCCACGTTGTTCCATGGCATCTGCCGCGGCGGGCGGAGCACGGTTGCGGGACGACGCCACGCGGGCCGCGCGACTTGCTCGGCGCTCGGTTTTGGTACGATGCTGGACATGAGCGATCCCGTGTTGCGTTCGATTCAGGCAGGGTTGCCGCAGGAGCGCGGAGCGCCCGAGGCGGCGGATCCGAACGATCGGTCGTGGGTGACGGGGTTTTATAAGACGCCCGTCGTGGGGCCGGTGCGGCTACGCTCCGACAATCTCGACGGCGACGGGCAGGCCGATCTTGAGAATCATGGCGGGCGCGACAAGGCGGTATGCGTATACTCCGCCGATCACTATGGTTACTGGCGCGAGGCGCTGGGGTTCGACGAGTTGCCATTCGGGGCGTTCGGCGAGAATTTTACGGTGGCGGGGCTCGTCGAAGACGACGTGTGCATTGGCGACGTGTGGCGCGTGGGGGATGCGGCTGGCGACGGGGCCGTCGTCGAGGTGTCGCAGCCGCGGCAACCGTGTTGGAAGCTGGCGCGGCGGTGGCGGGTGAAGACGCTCGCGGCGCAGGTGGTCGAGAACGGGCGCACGGGGTGGTACTTTCGCGTGGTGCACGAGGGCGTCGTTGCGGCGGGAATGTCGCTAACGCTCGTCGAGCGGCCGTGGCCCCAATGGACGGTCGCGCGGGCGAATCAGGTGGGGCATCACAAGAAGGATGACGTCGTTGTGGCGGCCGAGTTGGCGGCTGTTCCGCAGCTGTCGGCGAGTTGGCGCGGGTGGCTCATGCGGCGCGTCGAGCGCGGCGGGGAGGCATGATCCCCCGTGCGGGGGATTTGGGCGCCTCATTGGCGCCAAATGCTTGACCCGCCGACAAAGTGCATTTTAGACTGCGACTCGTCGCGACCGAACGGCGCCCGTCGCATGCTCCGCTTCTCGCAGCCGTTCGCCCGCGGCTTTGCACGATTCCAATCTCTTCGGCGTTGCATCGATGATTGGCGCCCCATGTCGGCCGAGGCGCCGCCGCATTGGTCCAGGGCCGGCCCGCATCGACGGCGCCCCACTCGTCGATCGCGCCTCGTCGCACATTGGGGATCGTTAGGAGACGCTCATGAGGACTCAACCGTGCCGTGTCGCGTTCATCACGTCCGCGTGCCTGGCGGCGGCGCTGTCGCTGGGGGACGCCTTGCCTGCCCTGGCCGTCAACCCCGGCAATAGCGCCGGGATGGACCCGTGGCCCGCCGCCATCTGGTTGGCGAGCGGCGGCGATCAAAACGGCGACCTGATGGTCAACATTACTGACCGACTGTGCTCGGGAACGCTGATCGCGCCGGACCTGGTGGTCACCGCGGCTCATTGTTTTCGCGACCAAGGTCCCGGCTACGCGGCGACGATCGGTTTCGGCAACGGAAATGCAACCAATCGCACGGGCACGGGGACGATTCACCCAAACTGGGGAGCGCCCACGAGCGGGCCCAACGTCCCGGCGATAGGCACTCCGGCCGACTTGGCGGTGATTCGGCTGACGAATCCGGTGACGACCGTGGCGCCGCTGCCGCTCATGTTGCGGATGCCGCTGGTGGACGACGTGGTCTTGTTCGCCGGCTATGGCGACACGCACACGCCGCCTAAGCGGTGGAGCGGACCGCCGCACGACAACAACCTGGCGCCGATTACCCCGTGGGACATTGATGCGATCAGCGCCGAATTTACCTACGCGATTCCGCAGGAGGCCGGCGCGCTGGAGGCGTTCACTGAAGGGGGCGATTCAGGGGGACCAGAGATTTACCGGGCCGTCCTCAAGCCAGGGTTCGGCTTCAACTTTCTCGTGAGCGCACTGCAGGGAACCATGCAGACGGCGCCAAGCGGCGTGATGGGCGAAACGCACACGCGCGTCGATCGCCAGGCGAACGCCAGCGGCGGGGCGAGCGCGACGTCCAACGTCGCATTCCTCAACGGCGCGATGCCGAATCCCACGTCGATCAAAATCAAGCACAACTTGCCCGCCGACCCCGCGGCGGTGAATCCCAACGACATGGTCGGCGTGTACATCGAAGCCACCTACCCCGCGGCGACGCGGCCCAGCTACGTCTTCTCGCCCATGCTGTTTGAGGACGACTTCGACTTGGGACTTCCCACGAAGAACTACCTCGGCCGCATGGCCTTCGGCCCCGTCGGGTTCGTCGACGACCTGGCGGGTTACGCCTACAACACGGGCGTGCTCACGGGGCTCGAGACGCGGGTGATTGCGTACGACTTCGTGAAGGCTGGAGCGCTGATCGCCTTTGACGAGGCGCTCAATCCGCTCGACCCGCCGCTGGACTGGATGCTCGATTTCAACAGCAACCAGTTGCAGTTCGATCTGACGAATAACATTGCTCCGGCGGGCCATATGGTGATGACCGCGACCCTCGCGGAGCTGAATCAATTGGTCAGCGACGCGGAGCTCGATTTCGCCCTCGAACTCGCCGTCCAGGGGATGTTCATGTTGGCGCCCGAGCCGGCTGCCGCGACGCTGCTCGCCGTGGCGTTGCTGGTGACGCCGCGACGGCGGCGGGAGAGGCGACGCGACTGAGCGGTCGCGGGCCGCGCGCCGTGCACGATCGCAGCGACAACAGCGGATCACCACATGCGTTCGACGCGGGCGGTGAGGCCGTCGAAGGTGATGGTGTCGCTCACGTTGTTGAAATCGCCCTGCTGGACGGCGCCGATGAATTCGGACTGCGTGACGACGTTGTACCAGAACGACGCCGTGTAGCCGGCGGCGAACCGCCATTTGCGCTGCGGGCCGGTCCAGGCGAAGCCGACTTCGTAGTCCATGAGCGTGACGAAGCGGTCGTCGTCCCAGAGAGCTTCCGCCTGGCGGACTCCGAGCGACTGATTCTCCTGTAGGAACGACGACTTGAACTGGCCAACTAGCGGCGAGACGCCGGCGCGGCCGTAGATCGAGAAGCCGCGTTTGCCGAGGGTGCATCCGCCGTCGACGCCGAACTTGACGCCCCCGCCGTCGAAGTCGACGTCGGTTTGCGTGACAATCTCGCCGCCGCCGCTGCCGCTGAAGGGGCCGGTTTGGCCGAACTCCTGTTCGAGATGGCCCCAGCGAAGACCCATGCTGCCATTGAGCCAGAAGCACTTGTCATTGAGCAACAGGGCGCGGTATTCGGCGTCGGCGATTTGGAAGTTGAGGACGGTGCGGGCGTCGACCGGGCCGGCGGATGCCGTGACCGCGGTTCCGGGGTGATGGACGAGCGAGCCGACCGCGCCGCCGCCGCCGGGGATCGCCGGAGCTTCGAGGCGCTGTGAGGCGTTGCTTTCAAAGTAGGTGTACGTCGCGGCGAGGCTGGTGCACTGGCTGACCGCGAGGTCGCCGCCGATGCGGACGCCGGGCTCGTAGTGGAGGTCGGTCACGCCGATGCGGCCGAAGGGGACGGTGCCGGCGCCGCCGGTTCCGTCCTGCTGCACGGCGTGGGCGACGTCGGCGCCGGTGGGATGCAGGAACAGGAACTCGCCGAAGATGGCGTGTCGGATGGGGCGCGGCGAGACGATGGTCAACGGCTGGACGCAGGCAGCCATCGGCGTGGGACAGACGGCGCCGTAGGGGACGACGCCGTTGGGATAAGTCATGCCGGGATACATCCCGCCGGGGTACGCGCCGTCGGGATAGGCGCCAGACGGATAGAGCGCGGTTCCGCTCATGCCGGCGGGCTCCGACGGCGGGACAAGCTCGGGCTGCTGGTCGATGACGACGGGATCGGCAACGGTGGTCTCGCCGAACTCGTCGAGGTGGACCGCGCCGTCGGTTCCGACCATGAGGGATTGGGCGAAGGCGGGGTGGGCGGCGAGAGTGAGTGCCAACGTCAGCGAAGCGAAGAGGCAAGCGGGGCGCGGGGAGAAGTTGCGCGCGGCGGGCGGGTCGAAGGGGATCATCATGGCGCGCGGACGAGAAGAGCGTCGGCTTGCGGGCAATCGGGGCGAGTAAATAGGACTCGCGAGAGTTGGCGTCAAGAGATACCGGCGGCGGGTGACACCGCTATCAATGTCACCCCGAGGTCCGCCGAGGGGGCCGGATCGCAGACTTGCGGCCGAACGCCTCGGCGGACCTCGGCGTGACAAAACCACTGACTCACGACCCGGCGGCGCCGGTAAGATGATTGCAGAGGGTTTTTCGCATGAACGGCGATCGCGATCCGCTGGCACTCCCCGAGCAGTTGGCGGCGGCGTGGCCGGTGGCGGCGTGGTGCGACGTGCATGTGCTGGCGGCCGTGTCGGGGGGGGCCGACAGCGTGGCGCTGCTGCGGGCGCTGGTCGAGCTGAAGCGGCGGCACGGCGGCGCCGGGCGCGTGATCGCGGCGCATGTGAATCATCAGCTCCGCGGGCGCGGGGCGGATGAGGATGAGGCGTGGGTGCGCCAGCAGTGCGCGCAGCTGGACGTGGCGTGCGTGGTGCGGCGCGCTGGGGAGGGCGCTAAGCCGCAAGCGGGGGGATGCCGGAGCGAGGAGGCGGCGCGGGAGGCGCGGTATCGGCTACTGGTCGAGATGGCCGAGGAGGCCGGGGCGCGGTTCGTGGCCACGGGACACACGCGGGACGACCAGGCGGAGACCGTCCTGTTTCGGCTCGTGCGGGGGACGGGGCTGCGGGGGCTGGCGGGGATGCGGCGCGTGCGGCCGTTGTCGGCGGGCGTGACGTTGGTGCGGCCGCTGTTGGACTCTTCGCGGGCCGAGTTGCGGGCGTATCTTGCGGCGCTGGGGCAAGCGTGGCGCGAGGATCCGACCAACGAGGAGGTGCGGTTTTCGCGGAATCGGATTCGCGCGGGCCTGCTGCCGCTGTTGCGCGAGCACTTCAACGCCGAGGCCGACGCAGCGATCGTGCGGTCGGCGGAGCTGGTGGGCGAAGCGCAGGAGGTGATCGAGTCGTTCGCCGGGGAGTTGCTGGCACAGTGCGGAATGGTTGCGGGCAACGGCGACGTGACGCTCAGCGTCGATCCGCTCGCCGGGCGTCACGCGCTGCTGACGATTGAGGCCTTACGGACGGCGTGGCGGGCCGGCGGATTTGCGGAGCAGGCGATGACGCGCGCGTGGTGGCGGAAGCTGGCGGCGTTGGCGACGGGAGAGGAC
The DNA here is from genome assembly GCA_044867485.1 of Lacipirellulaceae bacterium. Lineage (GTDB taxonomy): Bacteria > Planctomycetota > Planctomycetia > Pirellulales > Lacipirellulaceae > Lacipirellula. Next base: position 15,750 of record JBIOVA010000286.1, read on the forward strand.
GCGGGCGCGGCGCTCAACCTGCCGGGAAACATTGTGGCGCGACGCGAAGGCGACCGAATGGTGCTAGCGGGGGACGCCCGCCGCGAGCGGCGGGGCTAAATGGGGGACGGGGCGCAGCGCGGGCTTTGGGTTTGACCGCGTTTGTGGGGCGCCAGTACGATCCGCGGCCCAGTTTGCGCACTATTTGGCGATGCGCGTGGCGCGTCGCCGGCACGCGCGTGCGCGCTCCATCCGCGTAGGTCTGCACCCACAATCGTGACTCGTCTCGTCAACGCGTGTTGGCGCCTGTTCAAGGTGGCCGTGGCCGTGGCGCTGCTCGGCGCCGTGGCGACGGGCGTCTATATGTATGTGCGGATGGACGAGGAAATCCGCCGGCAGATCGAAACGATGCTCGCCGAGCGGTATCCGCATTTGCAGGCGCGGGTCGGCGGAGCGCGGGTGATCGAGGGGCGCGGGATCGAAGTGTACGACCTGTCGCTGACCGATCCAGCGGCCGACCCGGGGGGCGATGCGCTGCTCAAGGTCGACGTGCTGCTGTTGGTGTGCGACGCGGAGCTGACAAAGCTTGTGTGCGGGGCGCCGGCGGTGGAGCGCGTCGAGGTGAAGCGTCCGCAGTTGGCGGTGCGGCGATTGAGGGGCGGCGGTTGGAACGTGGCGTCGTTGGCGCCGACAACGCCGTGCGGCATCGCGCCGCCGCAGGTGATCATTCACGACGGCGTCGTCGCGGTGAGCGACGACGCCTCGGACACGGCTCCGCCATTGGTGCTGCGCGACATCCAGCTCACGATGACGCCCGCGGGCGCCGCTGAAGCGACGCCCGCCACAAGTAGCACGGCAACGTGGCCGACGATGCGCGTCGACGGCGTGCTCGGCGGGCCGCAGGTGAAGCGCGTCGAGCTGCATGGGACATTCGCAGGGCCACAGGCGCCGGGCGACGCGACGATTGTGGTCGACGAGTTGCAGGTCGGCTCGGCGCTCTTGGCGTGGGCGCGGCCGCATCTTCCGCCGGTGGTGCAGGGAACGCGCGTCGAGGCGCGGCTCGACGGCAAGATCACGCTCGCGTGGGCGAATTGCTCGACGCCGCCGGCGGTGCAAGCCGATTTTGCGATGAGCGGCGGGCGGATCGAGGATGCACTGCTGCCGGGGCCGGTGACGGAGCTCGCGGGGCGAATCGCCGTGCAGGGCGGGCTGTTGCAGATCGAAAACGTGCACGGCAAGTGCGGGCCGGCGGCGGTGGGCGCGTCGATCAATCGCAACGGCTGGGCGGCGCGGGCGCCGGTGGCGATGTCGCTGTGGGCGACGAACGCGACGCTTGATGCGGCGCTCTATCAATCGATGCGGCGGTTCGAGGCGGCGGGGTTCCGCGTCGCCGGGGTGTTGTGCGACGAGTGGGACAAATTCCAACCCACCGGCGTGGTGGACGCGACGCTGCAGGTCGAGTTCGACGGGCATTCCTGGCGCCCCGCGGCGGGACTCCGCGGCCGGCAGTTGTCGTTCGAGTCGGATCGATTCCGCTACCGACTCAGCGACGGCTCGGGGACGATCAACTACACGCCGCGGACGACGACGGCGCCGCCGCTCGTGGATCTCGACGTGACGGCCTACGGCGGCGGGCAACCGCTGCACATCACGGGACAGGTGTTCGACCCGAAAGCCGGGGCGGCGGGATGGGCGCAGATCACGGGCGAGAACGTCGAGGTCGACGAGGCGATGATCGCCGCGAACCCCAATGATACGTGCCGGGCGGTCATCCGCGAGCTCAATCCGTCGGGCCGATTTCACGTGACATGGCGGATCGATCGCGCACAGCCGGGCGGCGAGGCAGTCACGTCGCTGCGGCTTGATCTGGCCGACATGCGGATTGTCTACGATCGCTTCAAGTACCCGCTGCGGGGGATTCGCGGGTCGATCATCGCCAACGGGAACGATTGGACGTTTAGCGAGCTGCAGTCGGGCGGTCGACGACCCGTGCACGGGTCGGGCACGCTGCGACCGATCGCCGGCGGCCACGAGCTCGCGCTGCGGCTGAGCGGCGAAGGGGCCTCGCTCGACGTCGAGTTGTACGACGCCTTGCCCGAGTCCGTCCAACGGGCGTGGACGGAGTTGAACCCGCGGGGCGAGATCGATTTCGTCGCCGACGTCAACTATCGCACGGGCCAGCCGCGGGCGAGCATCGGCGTGGCGATCCGGCCGAAGCCCGAGTCGACGCAGCTCAAGCCGACGTTCTTTCCCTACCTGATGGAAGCGGTGTCGGGAACGATCACGTATCGCGACGGCCAGATTTCACTGGCCGACATGCGGGCCGAGCACGACCGCACGGTGATTCGCACCAACGGCAACGGCGCCTTCTGGCCCGAGGGGCATTGGCAGTTCCGGCTCACCGGACTGACGGCGGACAACGTCGAGCCGCGGCAGGACCTGATTTCCGCATTGCCGCCGCGGCTGCGGACGCTGGTCGACCGGCTGCGGCCGACGGGCAGCTTCAGCCTGCACGACGGCGTGCTGGGATTTCGCAAGAAGAGCGCCTCCGAGATCGAGCCGCTGGAAGCTGAGTGGGACGTGGCGATCGACTGCCATCAAACCGACCTGGCGTGCGGCATCGATCTGAAGAACGTGCACGGCACTGTGCGGCTGGCGGGAAGCTCCGACGGCGTGAAGAGCACCAGCGCAGGCGAGCTGGACCTGGAGAGCGTTACGTTTTTGGACATCCAATACACCAACGTCCGCGGGCCGATGTGGGTCAACGAGAGCAAGTGTTTGTTCGGTCGTTGGGCCACGGACGCCCAGCAGCAAGCGGCGCGGCCGCTGAGCGGCATGGTGTACGACGGCGCCGTCAACGGCAGCGCGTGGGTGATGTTCGACGCGCTGCCGCAGTACCAGGCCGAGATCAACGTCGTGGGCGCCGACTTGCGGCGGATGGTCGTCGAGCGGTTCGGCGGCGGCCGCGACTTCACCGGCAAGGTGGATGCGAACATGGTGCTCAGCGGGCGGGGGTCGTACCTCGAGTCGCTGCTGGGCGAAGGCGACGTGCACATTCGCGACGCTAACCTCTACGAGCTGTCGCTGCTGGCGAGTCTGCTCAAGATGCTCCGCACGGGAGCGGCGGACAAAACGGCGTTCACGCGCGGCGACGTCGCGTACCGGATCGAGGGCCGCAAAATCCTGCTCGACGAAGTCAACTTCCTCGGCGACATCGTCAACCTGTACGGCAAGGGCGAGACGAATTTCGATCAGCAGTTGACGCTTGCATTCTCGGCCGTGATGGCGGGGCACGACGAACGCTTGCCGTTTGTGAGGAAACTCGTCCGGCAGACCAACGAACAGATTATGCAGATGTACGTGACGGGATCGCTGTCGGACCCGCATGTGACGACCGAGGCGTTCCCGGGGATCGCGCAGATGGTGCACCAGCTTGGCACGGACCTGAGCGACCCATGGGGGGCGGCGGAGCGCCGGCAGGAAGAGCGGCGTCGGCTGGCGGCGCAGCAGCAGCAACAACAGCGGTAGGCGACGGTTCCCTTGGGGGGTCCAAGGAGCGACGCAATGAACGTGGGCGTCACGACGGGGGCGCTGGGCAGTGCGGCCGGAGCGCCGTTGTCGCAGACCAAGGGGTCCGAAGCCGAGCGGGCACAGAAAGACGCTGGCGCGCGAGAGCGGTTGGTCGACGGTCAAAACCGCAGCGAAAAGGCGTCCGGAATTGGCACAACGGACGAGGACCAACAAACTGACGAGCGCGACGCCGATGGCCGGCGATTGTGGGAGACGCAAGGCAAGAAGAAGGCGGCGGACGGCGAGGGAGAGAGTGAACAGGAGCGGCGGGCGAAAGATCCGACGGGGATGAGTGGCAATGAGCTTGATTTGACGGGGTGACGTGCGAGGCGGAGAATCGTCATTTAGCCCCCGGTCAGTGACCGGGGGCTAAGTGGGTTGACTATGAAATTCACCAAGATGCACGGGGCGGGCAACGACTATGTGTATGTCGATTGCTTTGCGCAGGCACCGCCGGACGATGCAGCGTCGCTCGCGCAGGCGATGTCCGATCGGCACTTTGGCGTTGGCGGGGACGGGCTGATTCTCATCTGCCCGATCGAGGGCGCCGACGCCGAGATGCGGATGTACAACGCCGACGGGTCGTACGCCGAGATGTGCGGCAACGGGATCCGCTGCGTGGCCAAATATGTGTACGACCACGGGATCGCCCGGCGGGACGTGCTGCGGATTGTGACGGCGGGGGTGACGTACGAGCTGCAAGTCTTCGCCGCCGGCGGGAAGGTGGAGCGCGTACGGGTCGACATGGGCGAGCCGACATTCAAGGCGAGCGAGATTCCCACGACGCTGCCGGGCGACCCGCCGACCGAGGCGCCGCTGGAGGTCGGGGGACGAACGCTGCACGCCACGACGATGTCGATCGGCAATCCGCATTGCGTGACGTTCGTCGACAAGGCCACCGATGAACTGGTGCTGGGCCTGGGGCCGCAGATCGAGCATCACGCGCACTTTCCGCGGCGGATCAACGTCGAGTTCGCCGAGGTGCTCAATCGCGAGACGGTGCGGCAGCGGACGTGGGAGCGCGGCTCAGGCGAGACGCTCGCCTGCGGCAGCGGGGCGTGCGCGGTGTGCGTCGCCGGCGTGCTCACGGGGCGCACCGAACGGCGGGTCACGGTGAAGCTGTTGGGCGGCGATTTGCAGATCGAATGGAATGAGAGCGACAACCATGTTTCTATGACGGGTCCGGCAGTTGAGGTTTTCAGCGGCGAGTGGCCGGGTTAAGCAACGCACAAGGACGCGCAACACATGCGGGATCGAACGCCACTTTGGATGCGGGCCGCTGGGTTTGGCGCCGCGGCGGGGATTCGGACGTGGATGGGCACGCTCGATTATCGGGCGCTATTCTACGACCCGTCGGTTGACGCCGTGTACGCAGCGCCGCGGACGCGGATCTACGTGTTCTGGCACGAGTACCTGCTGCTGCCGTTGGCGGTGCGCGGGCACTGCAATCTTACAATGCTGCTGAGCAAGCACCGCGACGCGGACGTGCTGTTCCGGTTGGCCCATCACATGGGGTTCGAGTGCGTGCGTGGGTCGACCTACGGCGGCGCCACGGCGGCGCTCATGGAGCTGTCGCGCGTCGGAAGGCAGATGCACATGGCGATCACGCCCGACGGGCCGCGCGGGCCGCGGCGCGAACTGGCGCAGGGGGCCGTGTTTCTGGCGTCGCGGTTAGGGCTGCCGATCGTGCCGATGGGGTTGGGCTACGATCGGCCGTGGCGGGCCAAGAGCTGGGACCGGTTCGCCGTGCCGCGGCCGTTCTCGCGGGCTCGCGGCGTCGTAGGGCCGGAGATTTTCATTCCGCCGAATCTGAATCGTGACCAACTGGAACTTCGACGCGTGGCGGTCGAGCGGCTGCTCAACGATCTGTGCGCCGAGGCGGAGTCGTGGGCCGAGAGCGGCCAGCGGCGCGCGGGGGAGATAGTCGTCCGCCGACAGAGTCTCATCCGGGGGCCGTTGGGGGGGTGGACGGGCGGCTTGACGGCGGCGATTGGCACGGTTGATTCATCGCAGTATCGGTTGGCGGGTTAATCGCAGCGACGATCGGCGGTTGGCCTGTCGTACACGAAGCTGCCAGCTTCGTCCGTTCGTCTTGGTCCAGCTTGTTTCTCACGCGCAAAGCTGGCAGCTTTGTGTACGCGACTCGCCGGGCTCGGCCTGTAAAGCCCCCCGGCGTTTCGCGTAGAATGGCGGGCATGGCCACCGTCGCCCCGACCGCCCCGAGTAGTGTGCTGAGCGTCTCGCAGTTGACGGCCCTGCTCAAGGGGACGGTCGAAGAGAGCTTTGACTCGGTGTGGGTCGCGGGCGAGATTTCCAATTTCTCGCAGCCGCAGTCGGGGCACGCGTACTTCACGCTGAAGGACGACGGCGCTCAGTTGCGAGCCGTGCTTTGGAAGGCAACCGCGGCGCGGCTCAAGCTGCGGCTGCATGACGGGCTCGAGGTGGTGTGTCACGGGCGGCTCGACGTATACCCTCCGCGGGGGAGCTACCAGCTTGTCGTCGACCAGTTGCAGCCCAAGGGGATGGGGGCGCTGGAGCTGGCGCTGCGGCAACTGCGGGAAAAGCTGGCCAAGGAAGGGCTGTTCGACCGCGAGCGGAAGCGGCCGTTGCCGGCGTTTCCGCGGCGGATTGGCGTGGTGACGAGTCCCACCGGCGCGGCAGTGCGGGATTTCTTGCAAGTGCTGCGGCGGCGATGGCGGGGCGTCGAGACGTTGATCTTTCCCGCGCGCGTCCAGGGCGATTGCGCGGCGGATGAAATCGTGGCGGCGATTCGCGCGGCCAGTCGTGTGCAGCCGGCGCTCGACGTGTTGGTGGTGACGCGCGGCGGCGGGAGCCTCGAGGACCTGTGGTGCTTCAATGAGGAGCCGGTATTGCGGGCGATCGCGGCGTCGCGCGTGCCGACGGTGTCGGCGATCGGGCATGAAATCGACGTGACGCTGGCGGATCTCGTGGCCGACGTGCGAGCGCTGACGCCCAGTGAGGCGGCGGAGCGGATCGTGCCGGCCGCGGAGGACGTCGCCGATCTGGTGCGGGGACTGGGACTGCGGTTGAAGATGGCGCTCAGCGGGCGGTTTTTGAGTGCGCGGGCGCGGCTTGATGCCCTGGCCAGCCGCCCTGCCCTGCTCCGGCCGCTGGATGGCGTTTTGCTGCGGGCCCGGCGCGTCGACGAGTTGTCGACGCGGCTGCATGCGACAGCGCGGGCCGGTGTGCGCGAGAGGCAGGCGGCGCTCGGCGGCGTGGCGGGCAAGCTGGACGCGCTCAGCCCGTTGGGTGTGTTGGGGCGCGGGTACAGTCTCACTTATCTGGAGGACGACGACCGGCTGATCACGGCGGCGGAGCGGCTGCGCGTCGGGCAGCGGATTGTGACCCGGTTCGCACGCGGTCGGGCGATCAGCCGCGTCGAGGAGATGCAACGCGAGGCAAACGATGGCTAAGAAGAAGTCGGCGGACGCGGAAGGCGAAGTCACGTTCGAGCAATCGCTCGAGGAGCTCGAGCAGATTGTCGCCCGGCTGGAAGGCGGCAAGCTGGGTCTGGCCGACTCGTTGGCGGCGTACGAGCAAGGGGTCAAGCGGCTCAAGGGCTGCTACCAGATGCTGACGGCGGCGGAGCGGCGGATCGAGCTGGTCCAGGGGGTCGACGCCGATGGCCGGGTGACGGCGGCGGAGTTTGACGACGAGGAATCTGCGGATTTGGCGGAGAAATCGGCGGCGCGGAGCCGAAGGCGTTCGGCGCGCGTGGACGATGAGGGGGGATTGTTTTAAGTTGGGCAACGCTGTTTCCGGAGTGAGTAGGTGAGTAAGTGAGTAGGCGTCGAACGCAGACACGCTCGCGTGCCCAATCTTCCACTTACTCACCTACTCACTTACTCACTCCTTGCCATGGCCACCGTTCCCACCACTGCTGACGACCCCCTGCCGGCGACGCCGCATCGATCGCTGATCGAGGCGGCGCTGCGGAAGGCGGTGGAATTCGACGGCGGGTGTCCGTCGCATTTGGCGGAGGCGATTCGGTACTGCTTGCTCGCGCCGGGCAAGCGGTTGCGGCCGCAGTTGGTGCTGCTGGCGGCCGAGGCGTGCGGCGCCGATGTGAACGCGGCGCTGCCGGCTGCGGTTGCTGTGGAGATGGTGCACGCCTACTCGCTGGTGCACGACGACCTGCCGGCGATGGACAACGACGATCTGCGACGGGGCCGGCCGACGTGCCATCGGCAGTTCGGCGAGGCAACCGCGATCCTGGCCGGGGACGCCTTGTTGGCCCGGGCGTTCGAGACGCTGGCCACGGGGATGCAGCCCCCGGAGCGGGCCGCGGCGTGCTGTGCGGAGCTGGGCCGGGCGGCCGGGGCCGAGGCCCTGGTGGGCGGGCAGGCGGACGATCTGGCGGCGGAATTTCGCCGCTTGGAGCTGGAGCGATTACAATCGATTCATCGCCGCAAGACGGGCGCGCTGTTCCGGGCGTCGCTGCAGTTGGGCGCGATCGCGGCCGACGCCTCCGCGGACGAGCGAGCCTGGTTGGCGACATACGGAGCGCACTTGGGGCACGCATTTCAGATCGTCGACGACTTGCTCGACGTGTCGGGGCAGGAAACGCGCGTGGGAAAGCGCGTGGGCAAGGACTACGATCGCGGCAAGGTGACGTACCCGGCGCTCTTGGGCGTCGAAGAAAGTCGCCGGCAGGCGGCGGTTTTGATTGAACAGGCGACGGCAGCGCTGGCTCCGTTCGGCGAGCGAGGCAAGTCGTTGCGGGAGCTCGCGGAGTTCGTAAGGCGGAGGAGTTTGTGACGACCAATCTGTTGCCTCTGTTGCCGACGATTCGCGAGCCGGCCGATCTCAAGGGGCTCTCGTTGCCCCAGCTCGAGCAGCTCGCGGCTGAAATGCGCGAGGTGCTGTGCAACCTCATCGCCTGCCGCAGCGCGCATTTTGCGTCGAACCTGGGCGTGGTTGAGTTGTGCCTGGCGTTGCATCAGACGTTCGACTTCCGGCACGATCGGCTGATTTGGGATACCGGGCACCAGATTTATCCGCACAAGCTGATCACGGGACGGTTCGCCGAGTTTGCGTCGATCCGCACCAAGGGCGGATTGATGGGCTACCCCAACCCGGCCGAGAGCGAGTTCGACCTGTTCATGACGGGGCACGCCGGGCCGAGCGTTTCGGCCGCGCTGGGGCTGGCCAGCGGCGACGAGCTGCTGCGGCCCGAAGAGGGGCGCCACTCGGTGGCGGTGATCGGCGACGGAGCGTTTCCGTCCGGCGTGGTGTTCGAGGCGCTCAACAACGCCCGCCGGCAGAGCGATAAGCTGCTGGTGGTGCTCAACGACAATCGGATGTCGATTTGCCCTCGCGTGGGCGGCGTGGCGGATTATCTCGATCGACTGCGGATGAACCCGGTGTACACCGGGCTGAAGGACGAGGTGGTCAAGCTGCTCAACCATGTGCCGCTTTTGGGCGACCCGGTCGAGCGGTTCTTGGTGCAGCTCAAGGAGGCGGCCAAGGCGGGACTGAGCGGCGGCATGATGTTCGAGGAGCTGGGCTTCCGGTACATCGGGCCGATCGACGGGCACAACATCGGGCTGTTGCGGAAATATTTCAAGATGGCCCGGCGGATCGAAGGGCCGGTGCTGTTGCACGTGGTGACGGAAAAGGGCCACGGGTTCCAGCCGGCGGCGGACGATCCGGTCACCTACCATGCGCCGCCGCAGTTCGAGCGGCGGCAGGATCAGATCGTGGCGCTTAAGAAGGCGTCGGGCCGCAGCTTTACGCACGCGGCCTCCGAGGCGATTCTCGCGCAGATGCGCGCCAATCCCAAGGTGACGGTGATCACGGCGGCGATGTGCCAGGGGAACAAGCTGGAGCCGGTGCGGGACGAGCTGCCGAACCGGTTCTTCGACGTCGGCATTTGCGAGGCTCACGCGGTGGCGTTCGCCGCCGGGCAGGCCAAGGCGGAGCTGCGGCCGATCGTCGACGTTTACAGCACGTTTCTCCAACGGGCGTACGACCACATCTTCCAGGAGGTCGCCCTGCAGAATTTGCCGGTGACGTTCATGATGGACCGCGGCGGGCTCGCGGGACCCGACGGGCCGACGCATCACGGCGTGTTCGACCTGGGCTACTTGCGGGTGTTCCCCAACATGGTGGTGATGGCGCCGGGCGACGAGGCGGACCTGGCGGCGATGCTCGATTTCGCGATGCGGTTCGACGGGCCGTGTGCGATTCGGTATCCGAAGGCGGCGGCGTTTAAGTTGGATCGCGAGCCGGCGCCAATTGAGCTGGGCCGCAGCGAGACGCTGCGCACCGGCGCGGACGGCTGCCTCGTGGCGTGCGGCACGCTGGTAAAGCGCTGCCTGGCGGCGGCGGATGCGTTACGCGAGGAGGGAATCGAGGTCGGCGTGATCAACGCGCGGTTCGTCAAGCCGCTCGACGCGGAGGCGATCGTCGCGGCGGCCAAGGAGTCGCCGTGGGTGGTCACAGTCGAGGAGGCGGCGCTCGCCGGGGGGTTTGGCAGTGCGGTGCTGGAGGCGGTGGCTGCCACCGGCGTCGATGCCAGCCGCGTGCATCGGCTGGGCGTTCCCGACCAGTTCATCGAACACGGCGAGCGTGACGAGTTGCTCACGGACCTCGGGCTCGACGCCGAAAGCATTGCGACGACATGCCGGAAGCTGGCGAGCGACGAATCAGCCGTCCTACCGCGGAAGCGCTGAGAAAATCGGGCTTCTCGGCAAGCCGCCCGTTGGTACGCTAGAGGGCATGGCACGCGACTCACGGCAAGGCGAGAAGGCGACGGCGGGACGGCCTCGCGCCATATTACTCGTCGACGGGTCGCGCCCCGCACTCGTCGAACGGGCGGACAAGCTGCGGTCGGTCGTCGAACACAATCTTGAAGTCGTTGCCGTTGTCGATGATCTCTCGGCGCCGTTCGCCACGGACGGCGCCGACTTCGCCATCGTCTTTGGCGGCGACGGGTCGATCCTCCGCGCCGCCAGGCAAATGGGGTACGAGCAACTCCCGTTGCTGGGCGTGAACCTCGGCCGGCTGGGATTCCTCGCGGGCATTCAGCCCGAGGATCTCGACGAGGTGCTGCCGCAGGTCGTTGCTGGCGAGCATCGCATCGTCGGGCATCTGATGTTCGAGTGCTCGGTGCATCGCAGCGCGCGGGAGCGGTCGCGCACCCTGGGGCTCAACGAAACTTCGGTGCTAGCAGGCCCGCCGTTCGCGATGATTGAGGTGCAGCTTTACGTTGACGGTGAATTGGCCACGACCTATAGTTGCGACGGTTTGATCGTCAGTTCGCCTGTCGGTTCGACGGCGCACAACCTCGCGGCCGGCGGGCCGATCCTGGAGAAGAGCCTGCAGGCGTTCGTCACGTGTCCGATTTGCCCGCACACGCTCACCAACCGACCGGTGGTGGACGTGGCAGACCATGTGTACGAGCTGACCGTGCCGGCGCCCAACGAGGGGACGGCGCTGCTGGTCGACGGCAAGGTCATCCAGCAAGTGACGGCGGACGATCGAATCCGCATCGAGCGCTCGCGGGCCCAGTTCCAGCTCGTCGAAACGCCGGGGCGCGGCTACTACCGCACGCTCCGCGAGAAGCTGGGTTGGGGCGGTCGCTTGAAGGCGAAGGAATGACTCGCACTTAGCCCCCGGTCAGTGACCGGGGCTAAAAGTCGAACACAGCGCAAGGAGGCGCGGTCGATGAGATTCACTACGACGCTCTTGTCATTGTGCGCGGCGCTCGCTTGCCTCTTCGCTTCCGCGGCCGTGGCGGCGGAATCCGCCCCGCCGAACGGCAAGTACCTGCTGCGGTACAAATTCGTCCTCGGCGAGTCGCTGCGCTACCAGGTGAAGCACGCGACCAACGTGCGGTCGACAATCGACGGCACGACGCAGCAGGCCGAGTCGCGAACCGATTCGGTCAAGGCCTGGAAGGTGACCGACGTGCTGCCAGGCGGCGAGATTGAGTTCATCCACCTCGTCGAATCGGTGCGGATGAGCAACCAGACGCCCAAGAGCCCGCCGCGCAAGTACGACAGCACGACGGACAAGACGCCGCCGCCGGGATTCGAGGCGGCGGCCCGGGCCGTGGGCGTGCCCCTGAGCGTGCTTCGCATTTCTCCGGACGGCAAAATCATCTCTCGCGAGCAGAAGCTGCCGCAGGCGCCAAGCAGCGAGGATATGCCGATTACGCTCCAGTTGCCCGCGGAGGCGATTGCCGTGGGCGAGAAGTGGAGCCACGCCTACGATGTGATCGCCGAGCGGAAGGGCGGCGTCAAGACGCAAGTTCGTACCCGGCGACAGTGCCGGCTGACGGAGGTGACGGCAGGCGTCGCGGTGATCGAGGTGGGCTACGAAATCCTCACGCCAGTCGATCCGTACATCCGCTCCCAGTTGGTCGAGCGGCTCACCGAGGGGACGGTGCGGTTCGACCTGGAGCGCGGCCGCGTGGTTCAGCAACAGCACAACGTCGACCGGCGGGTGCTGGGCTTCGCCGGCAAGAGCAGCAGCATGCACTTCGTATCGCGGCTGAGCGAGCGGCTGATGGAACCCCAAGTCGAGGTCGCCCGGGTTCGGCCGGCCAGCGCCGAATCGCGTTAGCAAGATGCGGCTCGTGGGAACGAAGGACCAGCGTGGGGTACAATGCCCTGCTGCATTCCTGCTGCATTCCTGTCGCTTTCCCGCGAACCCCAGGCGGCGCCATGCTTCTTGCGGATACCCAAACTGTTTACAACGTCACGCAGTCGGGAATCGGACTGGGGGCGGCGATCGCCGTCGTCTGCTCCTGGCAGCGCAACCGATCGATTGTGCTGGCGATCATCGCCGGCGTATTGTCGTGGTTCTACGTGATTTACTTCGCGATCACTCGGCGGCCGGACGAAACTAGGCCTTAGCGCGGGCACGTTCGACTTCGTGCACGATCACGATGTCGTGCACGCCGGTGACCTTGAGGCTGCCCTTCGGGCCGGCGGCCAAATGCGAGCCGCCCACGACGACGATGCGATCTCCGGCGTCGGCAAGTTGTTCTCTGCGGGCCCAGCGTTCGATATGGCGGATCAGCTGTTGCGGTTTGGTGGCCGGGGCGCCGGCCAGCGGGGTTACGCCCCAGTAGAGGCACATTTTGCGGAGCGTCGCGTCGCGGTCGCTCACGCCGATCGTGGGGACGAAGCTTCGCTGCTGCGAGAGGCCGAGCGCCGTCCGGCCGGAGTGGCTGGCGACCACCACCAGCTTGGCGCCCAGCACGTAGGCCATCGTCCCAGCGCCGCGCACCACGGCCCGCGTCACGTCTTGCAGGTTGTCGGCCGTGGGGCGCGTCATTTCCCGCGGCGGGCGGCCGGCCATGCTCTCCTCGGTCGCGCGGGCGATGCGATTCATTACCTCGACGGCTTCGCGCGGGTATTTTCCGATCGCGGTCTCGCCGCTGAGCATGCAGGCGTCGGCGCCGTCGAGAATGGCGTTGGCCACGTCTGCGGCCTCGGCCCGCGTGGGGCGCGGCGACTCGTGCATGCTCTCGAGCATCTGCGTGGCGATGATCGTGGGCCGCTGCAGGTCCTGACACACACGCACAATCCGCTTCTGTTCGATGGGCACCCGCGCAACGTCGATCTCGACGCCCAGGTCGCCGCGGGCGACCATCACGCCGTCGGCTTCAGCGACGATCTCTTCAAGCCGGTCGAGGGCCTCGCGCTTTTCGATCTTGGCGATGACGCATGCCTCGCCGCCGGCGTCGCGGATCAATTCCTTGAGTTGGCGAACGTCGTCGGGCGAGCGGACGAAGCTGAGGCTGATGAAGTCGGCGCCGACCTTCGCGGCCCACTGGGCGTTGGTGCGATCCTCGTCGCCGAGCGCAGCGGCGCTCAGCCGCACGCCGGGAAGGTTGATCCCCTGCCGGCTGCGAATGAGGCCCTGCTGGATGACCCGCAGTCGCGCGCGGCGGCGATCGACATCTTCGACGCGCATCGACACCGAGCCGTCGGCAAGCATCGCCACGTCGCCTTCGGCCAACTCGCGCAGCAGCGGCGGGTATGTGGAAGTGAGCTCGTCGGGTTTGTCGGCCGGCGCGTCGGGGTCGCCCGCGACGAAGTAAAACACTTCGTCGAGCGTGCAGAACAGGCTGCCGCCTGTCACTTCGCCCAGGCGGATCTTCGGCCCGGCGAGGTCCACCAGGATTGCCAGCGGCCGCTTGATTTCGCGGCTCACGCGGCGGATGCGCTTGACCACGGGGTCAGCCTCGGCGGGGCCGGCATGTGCCATATTGAGTCGAAAGACGTCGACGCCGGCGCGGGCCAGTTCGGCGATTTTCTTGGGGGCCGAGGTGGCGGGGCCCAGCGTGGCGACGATCTTCGTGCGGGCCCATTGGCGGGGTTCTTGGCGTGCTTCCATGGCGGAGGTGATTGTCGCCTCTGGACGGGAGTTTGGAAATACACGCATTTTCGCGACGGCGCGGAACGGTAGACTGTGGCGGGCGCCGTTTGGCCCGCGGGAGGAGCTGGGGGCAACGGATTGGGCCCGCGGTACGGAGTAAGGAGTACTCGGTACTGTGGATTCGTTACTCGATATGAGGTGAGGGCTGTTTTTGCGATTCGCATTCTCTTCCAGGTTCCAATAGGCGCATGCCCAACTCTTACTGGCGCGACAAGGTTTGTCTCGTGACTGGCGGCTCCGCGGGGTTGGGGCTGGCGATTGGCCGTGCGCTGGGCGAAGCGGGGGCGAAGGTCATTCTGGCAGCGCGGCGGAAGGAGCCGCTGGAGGCTGCTGCGGCGGAGATTCGCGCGCGCGGCGGCCAGGCGACGGCTGTCGTTGGCGACGTGGCTTGGCAGGAGGACGTTGATCGCATCGCGGCAAGCATCGCAAGCGACTTCGGGCAGCTCGACCTGCTCTGCAACTGCGCGGGGCGCTCGACGCGGGGTTCGGTGTTGGAGGCGACGCCGGAGGATTTCCAGCAGCTTCTCGACGTGAATTTCCTGGCGACGGTGCGAATGACGCGCGCCGTGGCGCCGCACCTGCTCGCCAGCCGTGGGCATCTGGTGAATGTGGGGTCACTCGCCAGCAAGGTGGCACCGCGGTACATGGGCGGCTACCCAGCAAGCAAGTTCGCGCTGGCGGCGTACACGCAGCAGTTGCGGCTGGAGTTGGAGCCGCAGGGGGTGCATGTGCTCCATGTGTGCCCGGGGCCGATCCGAAGCGAAGAGGCAAGCCCGCGGTACGCCGAGCAGGCGCCGGAGGTGCCGGCGGCGGCGCAGGCGCCGGGGGCGGGTGCGCGGGTGAGTGCGATCCCTCCGGAGCGGCTCGCGGCGGCGATTCTCAAGGCGTGTGAGCGTCGGCGACCCGAACTGGTCGTCCCCGCCAAAGCGCGGCTGCTGTTCGCGATCTCGCAGCTGTCGGCCGGGTGGGGCGACTGGCTCTTGGGGCAGTTCATGCGGAATTAGGTGGGCGCGGCATCGGGACAATGCTCGCTAACGGCAGCGATTGGACCAGCGTGCCACCTCTGGCAGCTGGCGTTCGCCTTGGTTATTTCAACAAATTGGGGCGTGGCGTGGATCGTTCTTGACGACGGTAATCGCGCGCTACGCTGCACGCCAACGAGAACTCTTGAAGGCGCAAACGAGGCCTGAGCATGGCACATTCCCGGGATGCGGCGACGGCGTCGGCATTTGGGGCGGCGCTGGTTGCGTGCCTGTTGGCGGCGTGCGTGCGGTTGGCTCCCGCGCGTGCCGCTGAAGCGGCGCGCGCCGTGGATGGCGACGGCGAGGCTGAGGCGAAGGAGGATGATGCCGCGCAATTCGAATTGTCAAAGAAGGTTCGCATTGTTGACGGCGCGGGGAATCCGATCGCTGGCGCCAAGGTCGAGCCGTGGGCGATGCGCGCCGGCAACGCGCATGGGCTGTGGACCAAGAAAGGCATGGGCGCCAGCCTGCCTCCCAAGCTGACAACCGATGCCGACGGCGCGGCGACGATTCCATTTCCGCGTTACGCCTACGTCGACCGCCAATTGCCGCCTAAGGCGCTCACCTGCCGAGTCGATCATCCAGACTTTGTCCAGACCGCGTACAACGACGTGCCGGTGACGCCGGACGAGGTCGCCAAAACGACCACGATCACGCTCGAGCCCGGTGCGGTCATCGAAGCCGAGGCATTGGTCGACGGCGAGCCGTTGCCCATGACGGAGGTGTACGCCCAGTGGGCGAGCTCCGGCCATGACGGATTCCTCGACACGTCGCTCACGCTTGTCGGAAAGCGGCGATTCCCGCGGTTGCCGACGGGACGCGAGTTGGTGCGGCTGGCGTATCTGCCGGCTGAGGGCGAGGCGATGTTCAGCGCCGTCGAGCAGGTCGAACTCGCTGCGGGGCAACAGCTTCAACTCGCTCTCGACATGGCGCCGGCGGCGCTGGTGCAAGGCCGGCTGGACGCCAATGCGCCGCGCCCAGTAGAGAATGGCATCGTCATCGCCGAAGTGATTCACCGCCATCCCGACGGCAACGGCAATAACCTGGAGTGGCGCAGTTGGACGACGATCGCGGAAGACGGCAATTTCGAGCTGCCGCCGATGCCCGCGGGCGAGCTGCAGGTGATCGCGATGTGCGACGGGTACATGGCCGAGGCGGGCACGGCGCCGGCGAGCGACCCAAATCCGGGACGGGCGCTGGGATCTCAATTGGGCCCGCAGGTGTTCGAAGCCACTGGCGGCGTCACTGCGATCGAGATTGCGATGACGCCCACGGCAGACTGTACGTTTCACGCCGAAGACCCGGATGGCCAGCCGATCGCCGGCGCCCGCGTGGCGTTCTGGCCGAACGTGGCGTGGTGGGGCGGCGGGAGTCAGGTCTACGGCTGGCCGTTGTACAACACGGGCGAGCGGCTGATCTCCGAAGAGGAGCTGGAATTCGATTGGACTGATCACCCGTTCGTTGCGGTGACCGACGACGAAGGGAACGCCACGGTGAGGAACCTGCCGGCCCGGGCGGAGAACTATGTCATCACGCACGATTCGTGGGAGAAGTGGACGGACGTCAACCGCCGCTCCTCCGGCAACGTCGTTCTCAAAGCCGGCGAGACGGCGCACGTCGACGTGACGATGGATCCCAAAGGAACGACGCCGCCGGCGCCAGCTGCAGCGAATTGAAGGTCTCCCCGCGTGATGACGCGGGACTGTGGTGGCTCTGGCCCTCCACGAAACTTCCATGAAAAAGGGCCGCACTTGGCCCTGCGAGGGATGCCAAGTGCGACCCTTTCCGTCGTCCTCGACTCGCAACTGCCCGTGACGGGTGAAAGCGCCATACGCCGGCGCGGCTCGTGCGAGAGTGCGGTCGCGTCTGGGTCGACCCCCGCTACGTTGCGGGATTGAGGCGGGGGGCGGACGCGGCCAGGACAAAAGGAGTGATAAGCACACGCCGTGCCGGAAGACGCGACCGAAGCGCCGCGAGCGAAGCCTGCGGCGCGCAATTGCCGCGACGCAGGGGAGTTACCGCGGCGGGTTGACGAAGTGGCAGACCAACGAATCGCCGCTGGCGCCAGGGGCAGCTTTGCAGAATTTACAAGTGTGCTAGCACTTTCGTGCACGGCTAGCACCATTCAGAAATGCGGCGCGATGGCGGTGGACCGCGCTGCTATCGCGCGGCGCGGAGCACTTGCACGACGATCGCGACGACGCCCACGGCGGCGAGGACCGTTTTGGTCTGGTCGAACCAGTCGCGGCGAGATTGCGGGGCGTCGGCGGCTGGGGTTGCGCTGGCGGTCGGGGCCGATTGCCAAGTCGCGTCGTCGACGGCGGGGGTCGTGCTCACGTCGGTCCAAAGGGCGGCGGGTTGGGCCGCGTCGGATGGCGGGACCTTCTCGCTCAGCCCGGCGGACTGGGACTGCGCAGTCAGTTCGACTGACGGCTGCGCGGCGGAAGCGGCCGCGGGCGGCGCGTCTGACCGCACCATGGCGGCATCGCCGATCCGCCCGATGTCGGGCGCCAGCGTGGCGAGGAACGATTCGACCCGGCCGCCGAAGCTGCCGAGGGTCGTGCCGCCGCCGGCGCCAAACAGCACGCCGGCCAGCTCGCCGCGATCGTTGAAGATCGGCCCGCCGGAGTCGCCCTGCCGGGCCTCAACGTCGAGCTCCACCATGTGCTGCGGCAGGCTCTGCTTGGGGGCGTAGTACTGTGTGCAGCGGCCGGTGACGGCGCGGTACTGCCCTTGGCCGTAGCCGCAGATCGTGAGCTGATCCCCCGGCTGCGGCGCAAGCGGCGCCAACGGGACCGGCGCCGCGGGCGGTCGCCAGACGACCAGCGCTGCAAGGTCCCAATCGGCGTCGACTTTGAGCGGGCGGGCCTTCGAGCGATAGCCGTCGGGGAAGACCACCTCGACTTCGCCCTGGCCATCGCGGACGACGTGCCAGTTGGTGATGACCAGCCCGAACTGATCGCGGACGTCGACCAGCGTGCCGCTGCCATAGGCGGTGGCGCCATCGCCCTCGGGAACGACGATGCGAGCGACGGCCGGGTGAGGCTGGTCGCCTCGAAGGTGTGTGCCAGGCGGATAGGCAGGCGTCGGCGCGGCGGCGCAAGCGAGTTGCGCCACGGCGAATGAAGTAATGGCCAGCGCTGCAATCAAGCTTCGCATCGACATACGATGTTGCATCCCAAGCAGGTTGGCGCGCCCAAGTCCGTGGCCTACCGCGGCTTGGGGCCTTCGCCGGACTTTTTGCGGGCGCTCTCATTGGCCACGATCATCTTGAGCAGGCGGGCGCGAAGCTGCGCCGCCATGTCGTCGCGCGTGTTCGGCGCGGAGCGCGACGCGGAGCGGAGCAGTTCGGCGACCGCGGGCTCGTCGAGCCGCGTCAGCACGGGCAAACAAGCGGCGGGGAGCGAGGCGTCGGGATGAATGTTCATCGCGGGGCGTTCCTTCAGGCAGCGATCGGCCGACCGCCGCGGAGGTCTTCGTCGCGGGGCGGGAAATCGCGGCCTTCGTTGTAGAGCTGTTTCAGACGCCGCAGTTCGGCGCGGAAGGCGTTCTCGGCGAGCTTCGTGAGCGTCAGCCGCGCGGGGTAGCCGGCGAGGTGGACGGCGGCGTCGCGGGCTTCATCGAGCACATCGGGCGGCAGGTACAGGGTGGCGCGAACCTTAGAGGAATGGCGGTGAGGCATCGGCGGAATCCGGCGTGGGCGGGGATGGCGGAGGCGGGACGTTGACGGTGGGAAGCCGACTCGCAGTTTCGGCTAGCTTCCAACATCGGCACGATGCTGGCATTGCTGCAAACGTCTGACGTTCGCCGTGAGCAGCTTCGCCAGGCGGTGCTCGCGGCATGAGTGCGGCGGCGGGAACAATCGGCAGAGTCTGCCACCGAATCGGGGTG
>JBIOVA010000287.1:0-46002 GCA_044867485.1 Lacipirellulaceae bacterium
TGACCTTCCCCCCGTATCTTGGTCCATGCGGAATGCGAGATTTTTCAGTATCTTGCATTTTCGAAGGAGGGCCCAGGAGCCATGAAACGGAAGCGTTATTCGGAGGAGCAGATCGCGTTTTGTCTGCGGCAGCATGAGGCCGGGGCGCCGATCGAGGAGATCATCCGGAAGATGGGGATCTCCGAGCAGACGTTTTACCGGTGGAAGAAGAAGTTCGCCGGCCTGGGCGTGGCGGAAGTCCGCAGGCTGAAACAGCTCGAAGACGAGAATCGCAAGCTGAAGCAGCTCGTGGCCGACCTGAGCCTCGACAAGAGGATGCTGCAGGACGTCGTCTCGGGAAAGCTTTGAGGCCCGCTCGCCGCCGAACGGTGGTCAAGCAGCTCCAGGTTCGCTACGCCGTGAGCGAACGACGAGCCTGCGGGGCCTTGGGGTTTCCCCGAGCCAGCCATCGTTATGTGAGCGTCCGCGACGAGCGGGCCGAACTTCGCATCCGACTGCGCGACCTGGCGGCGTCGCGAGTTCGCTACGGCTACCGCCGCCTCCACGTTCTGCTCAAGCGCGAGGGCTGGCAAGTGAATCACAAGCTGGTTTACCGTCTGTACCTGGAAGAAGGCCTGCAAGTGCGGATCAAGACGCCCAAGCGCCGCAAGAGCTGCCAGGTGCGCGGCGAGCGGCCGCCAGCGACCAAGACCAATGAGAGTTGGAGCATGGACTTCATGGCGGACCAGCTCTTTGACGGCCGGCGGTTTCGGTTGTTGACGATAGTCGATAACTTTAGCCGTGAGAGCGTCGCGATCCGCGTCGGCCAGCGACTGACCGGCGACGACGTGGTCGGCGTTCTCGACGAGGTCGCAGCGGTGCGAGGAGCGCCGCAGTCGATCCGCGTCGACAACGGTCCGGAGTTCATCTCCCGGTCGCTCGATTGGTGGGCCTACTTCAAGGGCGTGAAGCTTGACTTCAGCCGCCCGGGAAAGCCCACGGACAACGCCTTCATCGAGTCGTTCAACGGGAAGTTCCGCCAAGAGTGCTTGAACCAACATTGGTTCCTGAGCCTTGAGGACGCACAGGACCAAGTCGACTCATGGAGAGAAGACTACAACCGGCGCCGGCCCCATAGCAGCCTCGGGGACCGGACCCCAACCGAGTTCGCGAAATTTTTCGGGCCGGGCGCGCCGGCCCGAAAACCCTTGTTCTCTAGCGTTCCAAGTGGATCAAACTTGGGGGCAAGGTCATGTGTGTGTTTTACTACCTTATCAAGCTGTCCAGGTTTTGGGGTCCACCTCAAACCTCATCCGTCGGCCGATTGGCGCAGCGCGCGAGTAAAGCTCGACTCTTGCACCAGGCAGTATATGCAAGGGGCAATGAACAGCGTAATGAGCTGGATGGTCATGCCACCAACGCTGGGAATCGCCATCGGTTGCATGATATCCGAACCTCGCCCGTGCGTTAAGAAAATCGGCATCAATCCGAATACTGTGGTAGCCGTGGACATCAGCAGCGGCCGCACGCGCTTCAGGCTGGCTTCACTGACCATGGTGCGGATATCGGCAATGCTCGCTGGCGAGCGCTGAGCGAACTGTCGCTCCAGAAAATCGAGCATGACCACGCTGCTGTCGTCGACCACGCCGAATAGCGCGATGAAACCGACCCAGACGGCGACGCTGATATTCACCCCCCACAGATAGAGCATCAAGAATCCGCCTGACGCCGAAACGATGATGCCAAAGAAGACGATCAGCGCCAGCCACCAGCGACCCAAGCCTATGTAGATCAGCACGAACATCGTCAAGAGGACAAGCGGAACAATCCATGATAGTCGTTGCGTGGCGCGCTGCTGATTCTCAAATTGCCCCGACCATTGCCAATAATAGCCCGGCGGTACGATTAAAGTTGCCTCCTCGTGACGACCGACGGCGACTAACTCATCGCTGCGCCGCTTCTCCGCTTGAAGCAACCGTTCGGCGTCTTCCACGACGCTCACTTCGTCGCGATCGCGAGTATTCATCGTTACATACGCTACGAGGAGGCCATTCTCGCTTTTGAGCTCCTGCGGGCCCAAACTGTAACGAACTTTGGCGACTTGTCCGATGGGGATGTGCGCTCCTGTCGAGGTGGGCACAAGAATGCGTTCCAGATCGTCGAAACTCTCCCGCATTTCTCTGAGGTATCGTACGCGGATGGGGAACCTTTCTCGCCCCTCGACCGACATCGTGAGGTTTTCGCCGCCGATGGCGATCTCGATGACGTCTTGAACCTCCTGAATATTGACGCCATAACGGGCGATGGCTTCACGGTCGATCTCGAATTCGATATACGGCTTGCCGACGATACGATCTGCGACGACATCCGTGGCGCCAGGCACTGTTCTGAGGATTTGCTCCATCTGTAAACCAATCTGCTCTAGAACTTTCGGATCCGAGCCAAAGATTTTTGCGCCCATCATCGCTCGAAAACCGGTCTGGAGCATGACGATGCGGGTTTGGATGGGCTGGAGCCACGTTGGCAGAACTCCCGGAATATTCGTCTTCGTTTCCAGCTCACGAAGGATTTCATCCTTCGTGATTCGACGCTCTCGTCCGTCTTTCTCGCGGACCATGCGCCATTCGCTCTCCGGTTTGAGCATGATGATGGTTTCGACCATTCCAATGGGCGCCGGATCAAGCGCCGTCTCGGCGCGGCCGGCCTTCCCGACAACGCTTTCGACTTCGGGCACGCTCTCGATGGCCAAATCTTGCTGCGCCAGGACGTTCTGAACTTCGGTGAGCGAGGCGGCCGGAAGGAGCGAGGGCATGAAAAGAAATGAGCCTTCATCCAGCGGCGGCATGAACTCGCGGCCGATTCCCGGAAACTGCGCCGACAGTCGCTGCCACGCAGAAGTGGTCTCGGGATGCAGTCCGGCCGCGTTGAGCCCGGCCTGAATGGGATATCCCAAGCGCGCAAAGCCCAACCAAATCGTTATGCCCACAAATGCAATCGTCGTAGGAATCGCCAGGAAAGCGATTTTGTGGTCAAGCACCCAAGCGATGCTCGGCCGGTAAACGGCGGCAATCAGCCGGCCGACCACGTTATCCTCCAAGGGAAGCAAGCGCTCGCGACCCATCCGGTAGACAGCGGCCGCAACCATGGCGCCAACGGCAATCGACGTGGGCCAGCCGCTAAGGTGCGCAAGCGTGTCAAGTTGCCAGCGGATCATGAAGTGCGTAACTATGGCTGCCGAAACGCCCACGACGCTGGCCCAGACTAAGGAACGGCGCCGCGACCATTCCGCCGGACGAAGCAGATAGGAACAAAGGACCGGCACGACGGTCAGCGCCAGAATGACCGAGGCGGAGATTGCAAAAGTCTTTGTATAAGCCAATGGCTTAAACATCTTTCCTTCCTGGTCCGTCAGCGCAAACACCGGAATAAACGAAACGATCGTATTCGACACCGCCGTTACGAGTGCAGGCCCGACTTCCGTGGCAGCTTCCTCGACGACCGTCGCGAACGGTCGATCACGTTCGGCGGCGACGCGGCGGTAGATGTTCTCGGTCATAATGATGCCCATGTCCGCGACATCGCCAATGGCGATGGCAATTCCGGCCAACGACATGATGTTGCTGTCCACGCCCATGTAGTACATGACGATGAAGCTCATGGCCACCGACAGCGGCAACGTCGGCAGAATCGTCAGTGAGCTGCGAATGTGCAGTAAAAAGATGATGACGATGACGCCTGCGACGAGGGCTTCCTCGGTGAGGGCTTCTCGTAGCGTGTCCATCGTCTCGTCAATAATCTGCGTCCGGTCGTAGAACGGTACGATCTGGACTGGCGCCGCTCGTCCGTCCGTAAGTGACGCTCTTAAGCCGGGCTCGATCTCTGCAATCTTGGCTTTCACCCGCTCGATGACCCGCTCTGGGTTTTCGCCGTAGCGCATCGTCACAACGCCGCCAACGGCTTCTTTCCCTCCCTTATCGAGGATCCCGCGCCGAAAGTCCGGGCCGAGCTGTACCGTAGCAATATTCTTGACGAAGATCGGCGTGCCTTGTTCCTGTCGAATGACAATGTTCTCGACGTCGCGAACATTCTTCACGAAGCCGATGCCCCGAATGAAGAACTCAAAACCGTTCTGCTCAACGACCTTCGCGCCAACGTCGATATTGCTGTTACGAACAGCCTCATACACTTCAGGCAAGGTCACTCGGTGGGCGCGCATCTTGTCGGGATGCACGTCCACTTGATATTGCTTCACGAAGCCGCCAATGCTCGCGACTTCCGACACGCCCTCAACCGACTGCAGTTGGTAGCGAACGTACCAGTCTTGCAACGACCTCAGCTGCCCTGGGTCGACGCCGTCGGCTTCCAAGGTGTACCAATAGATCTGGCCTAGCGCCGTCGCGTCCGGTCCCAGGATGGGGATCACGCCCGGCGGAAGTTTTGTCTCCGCGACGTTCATCCGTTCCAAGACGCGCGAGCGAGCCCAGTAGTAATCGACTTCTTCCTTGAAGATCACGAAGATCATCGAGAAGCCGAAGCCTGACGCCGATCGAATCGTTCTTACTCCGGGCGTTCCCTCCAAGCTAATCGTCAAGGGATAGGTCACTTGGTCTTCGACGTCTTGCGGCGACCGTCCGGGCCAGTCCGTGAAAACGATGACCTGCTTTTCCCCAATGTCCGGGATCGCATCGACCGGCGTGTTTACCAAGCAATACCACCCGAACCCGAGCGTAATGGCAGTGAAGAGAAAGACCAGAAAGTGATTATTCAGGCACCAGCGAATGATCCCGTTGACCATCTGTGTTACTCCAAATGCTCGCCACGCGCCCCGTTAAGGCGTCAAGCTGCAAATAGGGCGGGGTCGTCAGTGCTTATGACCACCATCTTGCGTCGCCGGGGTCGGCGTCGGCGCGGGAGTCGCAGCGCCGCCGTGGCCGGCGTGCAGCGACGCGACTGATCCGCCCTCGGCGTAGAGTAAGCTAGGCATGCCTTCGATCTGCCGCTCGCTGTCCAAGAGAAAACCGCCCCGGACGACAACTTCGTCGCCCGGACCGAGGCCCGCCAACACGGGGTAGTAGTCGATGGCGCTTCCAGAGCGATCCCTGGATTGGGCCAAGGGGCCCAGTTTCAACTCGACTAATTCGAAGGCTCCGTCCGATCGTTTTCGATAGGTGACCTGGCGTCTGCCCGTGTCCAGCACGGCGCTCTTGCGAATGGCTAGAACTTGCCCGTCTGGCCCCTCAGGCGTGGTCGCCGGCGCATTGACAATGATCGGCTTTTCTGGAAAGAGATTCGGGACCGGCTCCAGGGCCATCTTGCAGACGCTGCATTGACCAGGCTCATCGGCGACGATCTCCGGATGCATGGGGCAAATGAACTTACCTTCTAGTCCCGTCGGCATGGGAGTACCGTTGTGACTCAGCCGTACCTGGATGGCGGCCGAGGCGTACATCGCCGGCTTCAAGCGGTAGCCCGGATTTTTAAGATTCACGCGGACCTTGACGGTTCGCGTTTGGTCGTTCAAGAACGGGTCAATGAATACCACGGCGCCGGCAAACACTTCGCCCGGGTAGGCCTCCACCGACACCTCAACCGACTGACCGTAACGGATCCAGCCGAGGTCGTATTCATAGACGTCCAGGTTGAGCCAAATCGGATCGAGCTCGGCGATGCGGTACAGCATGTCTCCTTCACTGACATACTGCTGTTCACGGACGTTTTTCTGGATGATCACGCCGCCAATGGGGGCATAAACGGTCAGGTGCGTGGTTTCCTTGCGCGATTTTTCTATCTGTTCAATCTGCTCGGGAAGGATTCCCAGGAGCCGAAGCTTGGTTCGGGCCGCTTCAAGTGTGCTTGCCATAAGGCGCCTATCGGCCGCGGTCTCGGCAGTTTCGAGACTCCGTATTAACTCGGCCTGGGCTGAATAGAGCGCGGGGCTATAAATGTCCACCAGATGGTCGTTTGCCTTGACCTGGGTGCCCGTAACGTCTGCGTACACGCGGTCGACGCGACCATCGACCCGGGCTGTGATAAAGGCGACGCGCCTTTCGTTGTAGTCGACCTTGCCGACCGTGCGGATTTCCTTAGAGAGCTCACGATAAGCGACCGCGTCAGTTTCCAGTCCGGCCCGCTTCTCGACGCGTTGGCGCTCTGTTTCGAGCTGCGCAACAGGGATGAGGGCCATGCCGCAGATTGGACAGCGGCCTGGCTTGTCGAGGCGTACGTGGGGATGCATCGAACATGTCCAAACGCCGCCTCCTGCCTGCTCTGCTGCCGGCTGCGGCGACCCTATCCACAGCACCGCCGCGAGCGCGCCGATCGCCACAAAAACGATTGCCAACGTCCCGGCCGATTGAGTCAGCCAGGGCAGGAAACGACGGAGATGATTCATTTCGGAAGCCCTCGCAATTCGAGGAGAACAATCAACATTGTCTCGATCCTATTCGTGCGTTCTGGCGCCGCTTCGCAACCGGGCGATGATTATCTTTCCGACCTCTATTGACATCACCGGCGCCATCGCCAGCAACGCGATGGCGACCCATTCCGGCGCTGCGTGAGCAGGCACATCGAACACGCCCCGCGAGAACGGGAACACGACGACGCTTGTCTGGAGCAGGCCAGACACCGCAATTGCGAGCAGGAGATGCGGGTTCGTCCAGACCCCTAAATGCCACAACGTCAACGTTTGACTCCGCGCCGCCAATGCCCGGAACAATTCAGCATACACGATCACGCAGAACGTCATCGCGTGGGCGCGTTCGACGTTTCCAGGATGGCTCCAATAGGGAGCGTCGACCGGTGGATCGTCGCTGGATGCGCGCTCGTGAGTTGGCCGTTTCTCCATCGCTCGGTTGTCCTGGCGATTTCAAGTGAGCCATTCACATGCCTCTGAGTCCCACGGATTAGGGCGGCCTACCGCAGTTCGGCTTGAGAATTGCGAACCCTAATCTGCACGTTGCGTTCGGACCTTAGCCACGAGAGATTGTCACATCGACATCGTTCGCGATCCGTGCGTCACCTCTGTCCTTCGATTTCGTCCCTGAGCGGCACATGTTCTTCGCAGCCGCCGCCTCCTGGCCGAAGCTCGTAACTGGCTTCCGGCTGCAGTGCAATTCCCAGTCGTTCCACGCCCACCGGGTCGCCCGCCTCGTTGAACCGCACGCGCGTGATGCCGATCCGTGAGTAATTGCCCTGCGAGACGATTCGAGGAAAAAGATAGAGCTGACCGTCTCGACCGCGAGCCGCAGCCGGGTTCAAAACTCCCTCAACTTCCAGTGGGTTATCGGGCTCCGGCTCCGCGATGAGCCCGAGGCGCTGTAACCGAAAGGGCTGACTGGGGCTGAAATCGTGCGTGCTCTGGAGCATGTCGAAGGGTCCTCCGCAACTCAACCACGGCCGCGATGCTTGGGACCTGCAAGTGAGGTAAGGGAGTTCCCGGCCCCGGATAATGGACCGGGAACTCTTCACATGCCTGTGGACCACTGTGAGTCAGGCCCTCAAGCTGGCCTGGCACGGCTGCACAATTCTCAATGCTCGCTTACTTGGGCTTTGCATTCAGCTACTCGTTAGTAACAGGCGTCACCAGCTCGACTCCTAGTCGTTTCATCAGCTTTTCATGCTCTGCCTTGGCGTTGGCCAGTGTGGCGTCGATCTCCTCACAGCACTTCATCGTTCCAGCCGCATCGATCGTGTCCAGCTTGCACATCTCATCCATTTTGGCGTGCGCCTTTGCGGCGTCGACGAGCAGCTTATCGATCACTGTCAGCGACGCTAGCGTTTCCGGATCGGTCGTCGCCTTGCGCAGTTCCCCAAATTGCTTCTGTGCCGCGGTGATGTTCTGGCCAATCCCGGCCGCTTCATGTCGTGCAATCTGCGGCGCAATGCTCGGCGCTCGGCGGGCGTACCACCGGTAGCCTCTTGAGTAGTCGCGCGCGTGGCGAATCGACCGCCCGCCCGAGCGCCCCCAGTAAGCGCCCGGTGAATAGTCGCCGCGAGCCTTTGCGGTGCCAACGGCTGGGGCGGCTGTGGTCGTGTTGGCCGCGACGACCGAGAACAACAGGAGCGCCATACTCACAAATCGAATTAGCGTAGTCATCGAATGTCTCCTTGAACTGAAATGACAGAGAAACGTGGTATTGGTGAGTGTCCCTGGCCCGCCAAGCGCCGGGCCAGGGAAGCGAAACAAGCTGCTGCAGCGATCGTAGCGTTACCGAGTGTTGTATTTCCGCGGATCCGTCTTCAGCAGTGGGAACCGCGGAACAGTCGAGCCGCTTCCGCTGCGACCCGAGTAGCTCGGCCGCCTCGAGTAGACGCGCGGGGCAGACGCGGGTGCAGGAGCAACCGTCGCCTCAGGCGCTGGTGCGTAGGAGAACCGACGGGCGCCGTTCACCGCAGCCGCACTGGCGGTCGCCTGCCCTGGCGGGCAAGGAACGCTGCTGGTCGCCGAGGGCGCCGGCGCGTAAGAGAACCGACGGCCCTCTATCGGGGCCTGGGCCACCATCGGCGCCGGCGCAACTTGGACCGCGGGAGTTCTGTAACGGTAGCTCGGGGCAGGCGCGCGGTAGCGATAGCTCGGCCGAGACTGAGCCACGCGCTGCGACGTCCAACCGTTGCCTGTGTAGATGCCGTTGGCCTTGTTGGTCCCGACGGTCGGCCGGGCCTCGACCGCACTCGCCGCGGTCATCGCGAGAGCAAAGAACAAAGTGAAAGATTTACGAGCATTCATGGTACACCTCCGCCTTGGCGCGAAACATGGGGAGAGAATTCCCACCGCTCGACACAAGCGGTGCGAACAATTCTCAAGGATTCACAAAAAAGTCGTTTGGGGAGAAAGAACGACGGGGTAACGCAAGGTGCGCGACCGTCAGTTCGTTCGAGAAGACCGCCGTGCGGAAGACGCTAGCGGGAAACTAAGCGCGCACGGGGAGAGCAGTGCGTCACACCTGCAGACAGGTATGCTGCAAAATGAGCGTGGAGATTGAGACGGGCGCCGGCATGAGAACCGGCGTGAATTCTATCGCGCGAACGGCCGTCAACGGTGCGATCGAGCCGGCAAGGGCCGACGCTTGAAGTTTCATCAAATCGCGCCCCTCGGTTGGTATCGCCGGCGACTGGGGCGGGGTCTGATGTCGCGAGTCGATGCACGGGCAAGCCAAGCAGTAACATTCGTCGCCGCAGCAGCACTTATGCTGTGTCACCGGCTGAGCCGTTTTCATCGGGCAATCCGCCGCCGGCCTCGCCACAACGGGCGACGCCGTCAGACTCGCCACTACGGCGACGACGAGCAGCCAACGAAGTTTAAGGTGGAGGGCTCGCATGGCATCACTTCTCTACGGCCATCACAGGGCGATGTTGAAATTAGCAATTTCCGCGCCAAGAAAACCGCCCGCGAAAATCTCTGAAATGCGGTCGGGAATGTTCCAAACGTGCCGTTCCGGCCGCCGCGCTGTGCGTTTTCGCACATCGCGACCAAGCGAGTCCGGCCGCAGGGTCACTGGCCTAGCAGCCGTATTCTCGCGCCATTTCGGGCCAATAAAGGGCGAAGCTCGAGCCAGTGGTGAGCGGCCCAGTTCGTCAAGTCCATCGACATTGCCACCGAACAACGACCTGCGATGCCGTCGCGGCGGGGAGCGCCAGTTCCGCCGGAAGCTCGGCGCTCTGGCGATCGTTTCGCGCTGCCACACCCCACGTAATTCGTCGATGTGGGCAAGTTGATAGGTCTCCCGCAGAGCCGAGTCGACGCCAACGTCGCGAGCCCTTTCCACGAACTCGACGAGTTGCCGCGGCGAGCCTTGTGCCAGCAGACAGCGCACCAGCTTCTAGCGCAAGACGTTCAACGCGCGAAGCGAAGGGGTCGACAAGACGCCGACTCATCGAGAAGCGTTTAAGCGGCGCCGCTGCCTGTTGTCGGCCGGCGAGTTTTTCGAGAAGAACTACTATTTCCGGTTTGCCGACAATCGCACGTTCGCATTCGCTGGTCTCTGGGAATCGTGGCGCGGCGGGGATGACGAGACGGTCGAGTCGTGCACATTGCTGACGACGGAGCCCAACGAGCTGGTGCGATCAGTGGGGCATCACCGAATGCCCGTTCTATTGTCGAGCGAAGCCGACTATCAGCTTTGGCTCAATCCCAAGGCGACTGGCCGGGATGCGGTCGAGCACCAATTCGCGCTGACCGACTCAGCGTTGATGGTCAAGCGGCCGGCAAAGTGAGCGCTGGTCGGAGACAGCCTCCACCGATTCTGTGCGACCAATGTCGCGACTCACTTCACGCCAGGTTTTGATTCGCGCAATCCCGCACGCTTGTCGGCGACTAGGACGAGTAGTAAGTCAGTGGGGAACGGGCGTACTTCGCTTCGGGAGGCGGAATCATGGAATCAATCATTGGCGACTGGGTTGGAAAACAGGTGTCCGTGACCTTGCACGCGGGCGGCATCGCCACTCCAGTGACGGTCGAGGGTAAGATGATCAACGTGGGCGGGCCGGGGGCGCTTGTTGAGTCGCCGAAGGGCCGCACGTTTGTCCCTGTCGCGTCCATTCTGTACATCAACCTACTCAACGCGAACTGAGGCAACGTAAACCGCGGGTTCATGCCTGTTTCCTGCTCCGCGTCGTGCCGCTAGCGCCGCGTTCGCCACAAGGTGGCCGTTCACGTTGCCCCGGATTCTGCGCCGAGGTTATGCTCGGGGGGATGAGGGACGCCTTCGTCCATTGCTGCGAGCGACATCCCCCGTAGCCGCCGGACGTGACGCACCGGATCATCTACAGCCTGTACGTCGAGCTGGAACCGCCGCCTGACCAGTCGCACCGTGGCGGCCAAGCGATCATCGTGCCGCTCAATTGCGCTGGGATGCGGGCCGGCCCGCACAAAGTCGGCAACGGCCGATCCCGGGCGCCGAAGCGACGCACGATCGACCTATGCGTGCGCGACCAGATTCTTTGCAGGGGCCGCTGGCGAGGAATCGAGCGTATCACAAGTTGTCGACGACAGATCGCGTCAGACCATTCCACTCGCGTTGTCGTCCGCGAAGCAGATTGTGCCGCTTTCGATTTAGGCTTTGGTCGATAATCGAACAAGAAGTTCAGAGTCAGACGAGCACGACCACGCTCCGGCAGCCTGACCTACAAGGGAGCATGTTACTGACGGATCCTCGCGGGACTCGTGGGGCGACGACAGATCGAGCTGCATTTTCTATTCGCCTCAACAGACGATCACGCTGGTCGATTGTCTTCTCAGTTCGCCCTTGTAGCGTCTTTGCTGCTACGCGCCCGCCAAGCACGGGCGGCACGTGGACCGAAAGGCATTCGAAGGATTGGGGGCGTGAGCCGATGTCGCCCGCCCACGGCGCCAAAAATGCAGAGGGCGACGGGCAGAACGGCCCAAGATTGCCGTTATTCCGATAAAGTGCGTCTCTCAGTGGCAGCAGAATGGCCAGAATGGTCGTCTCGCGACCATTGGAGTGCGCAGTTTCTTTCGCACTAGCAGGGATTTTGCTCATATCCGGCGCCGGCAAGGTTGCCATACCAGGCCTTAACGTCAAAGGTCAAATGCCATGTCTATGACTCAGGATTCCGTGATCGATGGGTCCGACGTCGACGTCCAAGCGCTGTTAAGCGCGCTCACCGCCCTTCGCCATGGGGATTTCAGCGTTCGACTTCCGTCGTGCTGGATCGGACTGAGCGGAAAGGTCGGCGACACGTTCAACGCGGTCATGGATCAATTGGAAGGCATGACAGACGAGATCGACCGGATCAGCAGGGTCGTGGGAAAGGAGGGCAAGATCAAGCAACGGGCGTCGTTGGGCAGCCTGTCCGGCGCTTGGGCCGGGAATATCGATTCCGTCAACGCCCTCATCAGCGACCTTGTCCATCCGACGAGCGAGATGGCCCGCGTGATCGGCGCCGTGGCTATGGGCGATCTGTCGAAGTCGATGGCGTTGGATCTCGATGGACGTCCCCTGGAGGGGGAGTTCCTTCGCACGGCGCGGACGGTCAATCGCATGGTCGACCAACTCGGATCGTTTGCCTCGGAAGTCACTCGCGTGGCTCGCGAGGTGGGTACGGACGGCAAGCTCGGCGGACAGGCCGCGGTCAAGGGCGTCGCTGGAACGTGGAAAGATCTTACGGACAGCGTCAACTCAATGGCGGGAAACCTGACCGGGCAGGTGCGAAACATTGCCGAGGTGACAACGGCGGTGGCCAACGGCGACTTGTCGAAGAAGATCACGGTCGACGTGCGCGGAGAATTTCTTGAGCTCAAGAACACCATCAACACGATGGTCGATCAATTGCGGTCATTCGCCTCTGAAGTGACGCGCGTCGCCCGCGAAGTGGGCACCGAAGGCAAGTTAGGCGGCCAGGCGCGCGTGGAAGGCGTGTCCGGCACATGGAAGGATCTGACCGACAGCGTGAACTTCATGGCGTCGAATCTGACGTCACAGGTGCGGAATATCGCGGCCGTGACCACGGCGGTCGCCACGGGCGACCTGTCAAAGAAGATCACGGTCGACGTGAAGGGCGAAATCCTGGAGCTGAAGAACACCATCAATACGATGGTCGATCAGCTCAGCTCGTTCGCCGACGAGGTGACGCGCGTGGCTCGCGAGGTTGGCACCGAAGGGAAGTTAGGCGGCCAGGCGCAGGTCAAGGGGGTGTCCGGCACGTGGAAGGATCTGACCGACAGCGTGAACTATATGGCGTCCAACCTGACTGCCCAAGTGCGAAACATCGCCGCCGTGACGACGGCCGTCGCCACGGGCGACCTTTCCAAGAAGATTACGGTCGACGTAAAGGGCGAAATCCTTGAACTGAAGAACACGATCAACACGATGGTCGATCAACTCAGCTCGTTCGCCGACGAAGTGACGCGCGTCGCCCGAGAGGTGGGCACCGAGGGCAAGCTCGGCGGCCAGGCGCGCGTCGAAGGCGTGTCGGGTACATGGAAAGACCTAACCGATAGCGTGAATTTCATGGCGTCGAACTTGACGGCGCAAGTGCGGAACATCGCCGAAGTGACCACGGCGGTGGCCAATGGCGATCTTTCTAAGAAGATTGAAGTCGACGTCCAGGGAGAGATTTCAGAACTCAAGAATACGATCAACACGATGGTCGACCAACTCCGGGCGTTTGCCTCCGAAGTGACGCGCGTGGCGCGTGAAGTGGGGACCGAAGGGAAGCTCGGCGGTCAGGCGGAAGTGCGCGACGTCGCCGGCACTTGGAAGGATTTGACCGACAGCGTCAGTTCGATGGCCGGCAATCTCACCAGCCAGGTCCGCAACATTGCCGAAGTGACGACGGCCGTCGCCCGCGGCGATTTGTCGAAAAAGATCACCGTGGACGTGAAGGGCGAAATCCTGGAACTGAAGAACACGATCAACACGATGGTCGATCAACTCAGTTCGTTCGCCGACGAGGTGACGCGCGTCGCC
Source organism: Lacipirellulaceae bacterium (assembly GCA_044867485.1). Lineage (GTDB taxonomy): Bacteria > Planctomycetota > Planctomycetia > Pirellulales > Lacipirellulaceae > Lacipirellula. The sequence continues at coordinate 13,407 of JBIOVA010000287.1, forward strand.
CGCGAAGTGGGCACTGAGGGCAAGCTCGGCGGCCAGGCCGACGTCAAGGGCGTCGCGGGCACGTGGAAGGCGCTGACTGATAGCGTGAATTTCATGGCGGGCAATCTCACCGGCCAGGTGCGAAATATTGCCGAAGTGACGACGGCCGTCGCCCGCGGCGATCTCTCCAAGAAGATCACCGTCGACGTGCGCGGCGAAATCCTGGAGTTGAAGAACACGATCAACACGATGGTCGATCAGCTCCGTTCGTTTGCCGACGAGGTGACGCGCGTCGCCCGCGAAGTGGGCACCGAAGGCAAGCTGGGCGGACAGGCCGACGTCCGCGGCGTCGAAGGCACGTGGCGCGCTCTGACGGACAGCGTCAACTCGATGGCTGGAAATCTGACGGGGCAAGTTCGCAACATCGCGGAAGTGACGACGGCGGTCGCCACGGGCGACCTGTCAAAGAAGATCACGGTCGACGTGAAGGGCGAAATCCTCGAGCTTAAGAATACCATCAACACGATGGTCGACCAATTGCGGTCCTTCGCATCCGAGGTGACGCGCGTCGCCCGCGAAGTGGGCACCGAAGGCAAGTTGGGCGGTCAAGCCGATGTAAAAGGCGTGGCTGGCACGTGGAAGGATCTTACCGACAATGTGAACTTCATGGCCGGAAATCTTACCGGCCAGGTGCGCGGGATCGCCCGCGTGGTGACGGCCGTGGCCAACGGCGATCTAAATCAGAAGCTCACCGTGGAAGCCAAGGGCGAGATTGCCGCGCTGGCGGATACGATCAACGGGATGATCGACACGCTTGCCACGTTTGCCGATCAGGTGACGACCGTGGCTCGCGAGGTGGGCGTCGAAGGCAAGCTCGGCGGCCAGGCCAGCGTCCCTGGCGCCGCCGGCACGTGGAAAGACCTGACCGACAACGTCAACCAACTGGCGGCCAATCTTACCACGCAGGTGCGGGCCATTGCCGAGGTGGCAACCGCCGTGACCAAGGGCGATCTGACCCGTTCCATCAAGGTCGAGGCCCAAGGCGAAGTTGCGGCGCTCAAGGACAACATCAATGAGATGATCGTGAACCTCAAAGACACCACCCTAAAGAACGCCGAGCAGGATTGGCTCAAGACGAACCTGGCCAAGTTCAGCCGCATGCTACAAGGACAAAAGGACATGCTTGCGGTCGGCCGGCTAATTCTGTCGGAGTTGGCTCCGGTGGTGTCGGCGCAGCATGCCGTATTCTACACCTACGACTCTTCGCGCGAAACGCCGTGCCTGAAGCTCCTTGCCAGCTATGCCTACGAGCATCCCAGCCATGTGGGCAAGCAACTCGATCTTGGTCAGGGGCTGGTCGGTCAGTGCGCGCTTGAAAAGCAAAAGATCGTCCTCACCAAAGTTCCGCGAGATTACATCCGCATCTCGTCCGGCTTAGGCAACGCGGCGCCAGTCAACGTTATTGTCCTGCCAGTCGTTTTCGAAGGCCAGGTGAAAGCCGTCTTGGAGTTGGCTTCATTCGAGCGGTTCAATCCCACGCACCAAGCGTTTCTCGACCAACTCACGGAGAGCATCGGCATCGTTCTCAACACGATCGAAGCTAACATGCGGACGGAGGACCTGCTCAAGCAGTCGCAGTCGCTGGCCGAGGAGTTAGGCACGCGCCAGGACGAGTTGCAGCAGACTAACCAGGAACTGCAGGAGAAGGCACAACTGCTGGCGCATCAAAACGCGGAAGTCGAACGCAAGAATCAAGAAGTCGAACAAGCTCGCCAGGCGCTCGAGGAAAAGGCTGAGCAACTTGCCCTGACCTCGAAATACAAGAGCGAGTTCCTGGCCAATATGTCGCACGAGTTGCGGACGCCGCTCAACAGCTTGCTCATCCTTTCCGACCAGCTCTCCAAGAACCCCGACGGCAATCTCTCGCAAAAGCAGACCGACTACGCCAAGACGATCCATTCATCCGGAAACGACCTGTTGATCCTGATTAATGACATCCTCGATCTGTCGAAGATCGAATCGGGGACGGTCGTGCTCGACGTCGGCGAATTACGCTTCATCGACTTGCACAACTACGTCGAGCGGACGTTCCGGCACGTGGCCGAAGCGCGGGGCGTCGAGTTTGTCGTCGAGCTCGATCCGGTCCTGCCGCGCACCCTCACCACGGACAGCAAGCGCCTGCAGCAGATCATTAAGAATCTCCTCTCGAACGCGTTCAAGTTCACGCATCAGGGGCGCGTCGCATTGCGCGTGGAGAGGGTGTACGAGGGTTGGCACACCGACAACGACGCGCTCAACGCCAGCGACGGCGCCATTGCGTTCACAGTGAGCGATACGGGCATCGGAATCCCGACCGACAAGCAGCAAATCATTTTCGAGGCGTTCCAGCAGGCCGACGGCAGCACGAGTCGCAAGTATGGCGGCACCGGCCTGGGATTGGCCATTAGCCGCGAGACGGCGCGGCTCCTGGGCGGCGAGATTCGACTGGCGAGCATGCCGGACGTGGGAAGTGAGTTCACGCTCTATCTGCCGCAGGCCTATGTTCCGCAGAAGACGGCGCGACGCATCGTGGCGTCCCTCGAGGCGTCGAATGGCTCAGTATCCCATGTCGCCCTCGCCGATCGCTCGCCGCAGCCGGCGCCCGCGGATTCCGACGGGACTGATTCGGCTGCAGACGCGGTGGACGACGCCCGCGACGTTCAGCCAGGCGATCGGGTCATTCTGATCGTGGACAACGACCGCGGGTTTGCCGACTTTGCGCTGGAAGTCGCCCGAAAAGTCGGTTTCAAAGCGCTCGTTACCCCTTCGGGCGTCGCCGCGTTGGCCCGTGCTCGCGACTATCAGCCCCAGGCCATTCTGCTCGACATTTCGCTGCCCGACATTGACGGCTGGCGGGTGCTCCAGCGTCTCAAAGCGGACACGTCCGTTCGCCATATCCCCGTCTACGTCGTGTCCACGGTCGACAATCCCGAATACGGCTTGACGTTGGGGGCGCGCGGCGTGCTGCGAAAGCCAATTCAAACCGCGGGCGTGTTGGAAGAGTTCCTGGAACACGTCCGAGAATTCGTCGACCGCGATCGCAGACGCCTTCTGGTCGTGAGATCTGACGCCAACCATTGCGAGCAAATGCTGAGCTTGCTGGCCAATCTGCAAGTCGACGTCGTCGCGGTCGACTCGGGCGCCGCAGCGATCGACGCGTTCGGGCAGGAGCCCAGCGATTGCGTCATCCTCACGCCCGACCCGTCCGACATGCGGCTCTCCGTACTGGCTGAGCAACTGCAATCACGGTCGACGGGAGGCGAGCCGCCGCTGTTGTTGTACGTCGACTCGGAAGCTTCAATTGACGGACGCCAGAATCTCGTGCATCTGGCAAAGGAGTTCAATCTGCGACTTGTCGACAACATTGGGGCCCTGCTGGACGAAGCCACGGCAGCGCTGTGCAAGCCCATCGCCACGCTGTCGGAAAATGAGCAGCGGATGATTCGCGATCGCTCCAACGCGGCATCGCCGTTGAATGGGAAGAAGGTGCTCATTGTTGACGACGACATTCGCAACATCTTCGCGCTCACGAGCGTGCTGGAGCGGTTCGACATGGTCACCGCCTCCGCAGAAACCGGCCGGGACGCCATCGAATTGCTCCAGGCGACGCCCGACGTCGACATTGTCCTCATGGACATCATGATGCCGGAAATGGACGGCATTGACACAATGCGGGCGATTCGGCGGATCTCGCGTTTTAAGAACCTGCCAATCGTCGCCGTCACCGCCAAGGCCATGAAGGGCGACCGCGAAAAGTGCTTCGAGGCCGGCGCCTGGGATTACCTCTCCAAGCCCGTGGATCCCGAGCAGATGCTGGCCTCGTTACGCGCCTGGCTTGCGACATGAGCGACGAAACCACCACCAAAGCGAAGATTCTCGTCGTTGACGACGTGCCGGGGAAGCTGCTGGCCATCCAGGCGGTGCTGGAGACCTTGCAGCAGACCGTGGTCGCGGTGACGTCCGGCGCCGAGGCGTTGCGAAGGCTGCTCGTCGACGACTTCGCGGTCATCTTGCTCGACGTGAACATGCCGGAACTCGACGGATTCGAGACCGCGGAGCTTATCCGGCAGCGCCAGCGATCGGAACATACCCCGATCATTTTTTTGACGGCGTATGCAGACGACGCCTATGCCGAGCGCGGCTATGCGCTGGGTGCGGTCGACTATATTCTCACGCCCGCGGCGCCCGAAGTGCTGCGGACGAAGGTGTCGGTTTTCGTCGACTTGTTTCACAAAACGCAACAAATCCAACGGCAGGCAGATCAACGCGTGCAGTTGGCGCAGGAGCATGCCGCGCGCGTGGAGGCGGAGCGCGCGAGTCTCGCCAAGAGCCAGTTTCTCACGAATATCAGTCACGAACTGCGCACGCCGATGACGGCGATCATTGGTATGACGGACTTGTCGCTGCTGGAGGACTTGTCGCCGCAGGTGCGCGGTTATCTTGTGGCCGTGCAAACTAACGCCCATTTGCTGCTGGAACTTCTCAACGAAATTCTTGACTTGTCGAAGCTGGAAGCCGGCAGGTTAACCCTGGAGTCTGGCCCGCTGAATTTACGGAAGATGGTCAACGAATTGAGCCATACGTTCGGGCATCGGGCGCGAGAAAAGCAGCTCCGCTTTGAGGCGCATGTCGATCAGGGCGTCCCCAACCACTTCATCGGGGACTCGCTGCGGCTCCGACAGGTGGTGATCAACCTGCTGAATAACTCCATCAAATTCACCGAACGTGGGCAGGTGAAGCTGGACGTGCAACTTGTGTCGGCGTGCGATCGGGAGGCTTGGGTACGGTTCGTCGTCAGCGACACGGGCATTGGCATCGCGAGGGAGGACTTAGACCGCATCTTTGCCCCGTTCACGCAGGTGGACGCCTCGACGACGCGCCGGCATGAGGGCGCCGGACTGGGCTTGGCGATTTCCGCTGAGCTCATCCGTGCGATGGCAGGCACGCGATCGGTCCGCAGCGAACGGGGCCAAGGCAGCGAGTTCACGTTCACGATCCCCCTGGTCATCGACGCCAGCCGGATCGACGATGCGCCGGAATTTGATCGCGACGTCGCGCGCGAGCCCGCGTCGGCCCATCCGATCAACCAGGCGTCCGGCGGTCCGCCCCTGCAGATCTTGCTGGCCGAGGATACGCGCACGAACCAGACGCTCGTGATTCACGCCCTGGGCAAGCGCGGTCACGAAGTGCACGTGGCTTCGGACGGATTCGAGGCCGTTGCGATGGCGCAGCAGCAGCGCTTCGACGTGATTCTTATGGATCTGCAGATGCCGGGGTTGGACGGCATCGAGGCGACGGCTGCCATCCGCAGTCAAGCAGGTTCCGAGACGACGCCGATCATCGCGCTGACCGCCCATTCGATGGTGGGCGATCGCGAGCGATGCCTGGCGGCGGGCATGGAAGGCTATTTGTCGAAGCCGCTCGACCTGCGCGAGTTGATCGAGACGGTCGAATCAGCAGGGCGAGCGCCACCCTCACGCCGAGCGCGTTCCGAAACCGCATAATTCTTACGCTGCAAGTCGTCTTGTCGTCAACGTCATTGTCATGCGCTTGACTCGAGCCCGTGGAGCGGCCCCTTTCTCGTGATCGATGACTTTCCCAATGAGCTGAGGCAATTTATCGCTCAAGTCGTCGAATCGCTTGCGCAGTTGGAGACGATGCTGCTCTTGCATCGTGATCCGCAACGAGAGTGGAGTTGCGCTGAAGTGGCCCGCGAGCTCTATATCTCCAGCGACATGTGCCAGGGACTCTTAACTGGTTTGGAGCGACGTCGGCTGGTGGCATCCACGGACGACGGAGAGCGATATCGCTACTCGGCGGCCGACGCCGATGCGGATCGTTTGGTGGCTCAGCTTGAGCAATTCTATCGAGAGCGGCGCGTCGCCGTCATCTCCGAGATTTATTCGAATCCCGTGAAAAGAGTGCAAACCTTCGCCGATGCGTTCCGCTTACGGCGGGAGGAATAATCAATGCCCGGGGGCGTGTTCTTATTGTGTGCCGCCACGTGCTTTCTCTGTGCGATCATGCTGTTCCGCGGGTACGCGCGAACGCACGTTCGGCTCTTGTTTTGGAGTGGGCTCTGCTTCGTCGGCCTGATGGTAGATAACTTCTTATTGTACGCCGACGTTTTCATTTTCCCCAACGTCAGTCTCGAGATTTGGCGAAAGATGCCCGGGCTGATCGCCACGGTGCTCCTGTTGATCGGCCTCATTTGGGAGTCGAAGTAGTCGCCATGGAACTGTTCATTATGGGCGCTATCGCCATGGCGTCCGCACTCGCGGCGGTATTCTTCCTTCGCTTCTGGCGCGATACGGGCGATCGATTGTTTGTCATCTTTGCACTGGCGTTTCTGCTGCTGGGGATCACGCGGCTGGGGTTGGCGCTCTCACAGGAGTACTCCGAAGGCGAAACATCGTGGTACTGGCTTCGCTTGGCGGCATTCTTGCTCATTCTGGGGGCGATCATCGACAAGAATCGGCGGTGAAACCCGTCGGCGTCCACGCTTAGCACGGGATTCTGCTTACGATCGCGACGATTTCGTCACTAACGCTTCATTGCGGCCAGTTTCGCCCTTCTTGCGGCGTCTCCCTAGGTCAGAAGCGGGCGATGCGAGAGCGCACGCCGCAAGCGCGGCCAGCATGCGCACTCCCGTCGGCTCTGGCGCGGCGTGCGCGCCGCTGATCGTCGACGCCGTCGTCCCGAAGAGTTGCCGCCAGATCGCCAGGTCGGCCGTGTCCACGACGCCGTCGTGATTGCCGTCGGCTGCGAGGCTGGCGCCAGTCGATCCCAACGTGCGCTGCCAAAGGAGCAAGTCGCCGCCGTCGACGTAGCCATCGCCGTCGAAATCGCCGGTGGGCGCCACGACGAGCGATCCCGCGGAAAGCGCCAGCTCGTAGAGCTGCACCGAATCGCTGGCGCCCGTCACGCGGACGAAGTATTGCCCGGGAGCAGTCAATTCGAGATCGGCCACCGATTCGATTTGCCCCGCCACAGCAGTCGTGGCTGACGCGAGCAATGTCGTGCCGTTCGAGCCGAACACTGCGAGCGCTAGGTTGTTGCGCGAATTGGCATTGAACGACGATTGGGCCCCGCCTTCGACGCCCTGGTTGAACACGCCGCCCAGCGGAGTGAGCGTCAAGTCGATCAACGCTGGAGCCGACAACGTAAATGAGAAGAAATCGGCGTCGGCGGCGTTGGCAATGCTCACGAAGTCGGTTTCGCCGCCGCCCACTTCCTGACCGCCGCGGGCGGCGCCGCCAATCGTCAGCCCGCCGCCCACCCCAAGCGATCCCAGGCTTGTGGCCCGCGCCGTGACGTCGTTGCCCTGGCCGCCAAAGCTCTTCTCCAAGGCGTCGCCGTACATCCCCTGGATGCCGCGTACATCGTCGAGCTGCGGGCCGTCGAAGGCCGTGTCGATGAACGGTTCCATGAGAAACTTCTCCGTCGTGGACTCGACGTGGAGCAGGCCGAACGCGTGGCCGATCTCATGCATGAGCGTGTTGCGCAGCGCGCGAAAGTTGTTCGACGAGTCGGCGAAGAAGGTCGACTCGCCCGTGTCGACGACCAGATCGCCGTTGTCGGGGAGATAGGTGTAGGCCAGCGTGCCGCTCACCCCGTCGATGTTGGCGCCGCCGATGCGAATATCACCCCGCACGCCGAGGGCGCCGGCCGGCCCCGAGAGCGAGCCGCCGTCGTTGGCTTCGTAGGCGAACGTGATCCCGCCGAGCTGGCCCCAGCGGTCGAAAGATTCCTGAATCAGGTGGAACCACGGCCGTTGCGCGAGATTGGTTCCCCCCGCGCCCGCGCCGAAGAGCCCGTCGAGGTAGCTCACCAAGTTGCTCGCGCCCTCGCTGGGGATGCTTGTGCCGTCGCGAAGCAAACTCCAGGTGATGGTGACGGGGTCGCCCGTGGTTCCAGCCGAGCCGGAAGCCGTGCTGGACCAGCGGTCGTCCGGCACATAGGCGGCCGCCTTGCCGCCGCATGTGCCGGCCAGAGCGACGGCCGCTAGGATCAGGCCGCTCGCTCGATTCGTCGCCAAATTGCATCGCAAGATTCTCATCGTACCGCCGCACAGGTTGGATAGACCGCAAACAATCCCGCGCGACGACGATGGCGGCGAACGCCATGAATCGCCGTGGCGGCTAAGCCGGCGAGCACTAGACTGTGGGGTTCGGGCACGGAGCCGGAATCGAGTTCGGGCATCACGGCGCAACCTGCATCCGTGCTCACGGCAGAGAGCGCCCGCAGCGCGGCTGCGCTGCCGCCGTCATCGTCGTCGCTCGACGTCCCACCGCCGGCGGCGACAATATCGTCGTAAAACGTCGTCAGTTCCGTCTGGAATTCCTGATATGTCGGCAGGTTCTCGGTGAGCGTCGTCTGCTGTTCAGTAAGCAGGTCAATCTTCAGTTGGACGTGGTCCTGCAGGCCAGTCAGCCAGTCCTCGATGCGCGCCAGCCGCGTCTCGGAAAGATTGTCCCGCGCTTGGTAATCCGTGAGCAGCTCTTGCAGAAACGTCAGGCGATCATTCGCACTCTCGATAAAATCGCCCAGGTGGTCGATTGTCCGTTCGATGCCAGTCAGAAACCAATCGTAACGATCCACCAGCCTCTGGGCGTCGTCCACCACGTCGAAGTAGTCATCAGAGGCATAGTAATCCTCGATCTCGGCGAGGCCATCGTCGTAGGTTGCCGTCAGATCGGCGAAACGATCCTCGAAGCGCGCCTGGGCGGCTTCGACGTGATCGAGCCCGAAAAAACCGCCGCCAAACATTCCGCTGTGGCGTTCGTGAACGCCCCCGCCGCCGGCGAAACCCGCCGAGAACCCCAAGCTCAAGGAAGCCGCGACGGCCGGGCGCGCCGACGCCGCCACAAGACACACGATGGCTGCAAGTCTTCTCATGATCCTCAACTCCTGCTCGTGTCAAACAATTCGAACCACGCAACTCGCCGCGGCGCTACCGCCGCAGCCCGCGGAAGAAGAAACCCAATTCCCGGCCGCCGAAGCCGAGGACTCCGAAGTGGCCGCCGCAAGGGGCGAAGAGATCGTTCTGTTCGCCGAGTCCCAGCGAAGTCTCGCCGCCGATCACGGCTGAGTCGGCGATGTCGACCGTGTCGTCCTCGTTGGCAGTGACGACGCGGAAGTCGCCGTCGACCGTGCCATTGTGCGTCACCGCGTTGTCGCCGTCGCCCAACCGCGCCAGGAAGTCCTCGCCGATGATTGCGGTCTCTGCAAGGTCGACCGTGTCGTCGCCGTCGCCCCCATTGACCAACAGCGATCCGTCGATCTCGCCGGCCACCGAGGTCGCATTGCCGCCGTCGCCGAGTTGCAGCTTCACGTTGTGCTGGATGCTTGCGCCGTCGGCAATTGTGACGCTGTCGTCGCCGTCGCCGCCGCTGACAGTCAGGCGGCCAATCTCGCCGGTGGCTGAAATCGAGTTGTCGCCGTCGCCCAGCGCGATCTTCGCCAGTCCGTCGATCGTCCCGTTCAGCTCGACTGCGTCGTCGCCGTCGCCGCCGCGATAGGAGACGCTCGCCGCCGTGCCGCCGATGAGTTGGAACGAGTTGTCGCCGTCGCCCAGTCGGGCGTACACGGCGTCGACTTCCTGATCGCCGAGGTTCAGCGTCACCACGTTGGTCGCGCCGTCGGCGGCGTCATCCAGGTTGATGCGGACGTCGTCGGTTACGCCGGCCAGCGCGTCGGCGACGATTACGCCGTTGTCACTCACCTGGTACGTTCCGTCGCCCAGGGCGACGATTTCTACGGGGCCGTCGGAGGCGCCCTCCACCCGCAGGTCGCCGCCGGCGGTCACCACGGCCGTGACCGTCAGGCAGCGTTTGGTTTCGAGAGATTCAAACGTGGGAATCCGCTGAAATCGCATGGCAGAATGTTCCTCCGTCGACAAGCGTCGCCTCGAACTGCCGATCCGGCCCGAGGCGACGCAATCGCACCGGGCCGGCGGGTCCTAGGACGGAGGGATCGGTTTGCCGCGAGGGGCGCAACAGGGGAGGGCCGAATCGCCGAGAAATGGCGACGGGGCGAGACTTTCCCCGGGGCGTCGGGTTTGAGCCAACAGGCGACCCCCCGACAGGCAGGTGTGCATTTTGAGCGGCTTTTTGGCTATAATCGAACGGGAACAGAGAATTCTTGCCGAGGCGGGCCGCTGGACCGTGACGCACCGCGCGCCAAATCGGTCATTGGCAGTGGAAGGCCGGTTTCTCTCGTCGACCCTGCCGCCAGCCAGCCGCCAGGACCGCCCGCCATGGCCCCCGCTCGCCCCGCAGCCCCCCGCGATCCCGCGCCGCACGATTCGTCCGGCAATGCGTCGGGGGCGCGCGTCTCGAATCTCCTGAGTCAAGCGCGCCGCGGCCGCGGCAGCAGCGTCGGCGCGCTGTTGCAGCTGTACCGCAATTACCTGCTGGTATTGGCGTCCACGCAAATCGAGCGTCGTCTCAAACCGCGGATGAGCCCTTCCGACATCGTGCAAGAAACCATGTTGCGCGCCCACCAGAATTTCGCCCAGTTCCGCGGCACGACGGAGCCGGAACTCGTCGCCTGGCTGCGACAAATCCTTGTCAACAACCTCGCCAAGTTCGTCGAGCGGCACGTGCTGGCGGCGCGACGGGACGTGCGGCGCGAGGTGTCGATCGAACGACTCGGCCAAGCGCTTGAGCAGTCGACGGTTCAGCTTGCAGCGCTGCTGCCCGCGGCGGTGAAGTCGCCCAGCACGTCGGCCGAGCTGCGCGAGGACGCCGTGCTGTTGGCCGATCGACTCGCGGCCTTGGCGCCCGACTATCGCGAAGTGCTGGTGCTGCGAAATCTCCAGGGGTTGCCGTTCGAGGAGATTGCGCTGCGGATGAACCGCTCTGCCAGCGCTGCCCGCATGCTGTGGCTGCGCGCGATCGAAAAGCTTCGTGCGATGTACCTCAAGGAATCGTCCGATGATGCGTGACGCCCATGCCACGTTGCCGACTGCCGCCGCGCTGCCCGAGGAGCAGCAGAATCGCCTCGCGCAGATTCTGGACGACTACGTTGCAGCGGCGGAACGCGGCGCGCCCGTGACGCCGGAGGAATTGCTCGCCCGCCACCCGGCGGAGGCCGACTACCTGAGGCTCTACCTGAGCGGCCTGCAACTGTTTCACGCCGCTGCGGCGGACGACGGCGGAGCGCGGGATCTCGGGTTCGCCATGCCGACGGCGACTTCGAGCGCCTGCGGGACACGGTTCGGTGACTTTGAGATCGTTCGCGAAATCGGCCGCGGCGGCATGGGCGTCGTCTACGAGGCGGAGCAACTCTCGCTGCGGCGCCGCGTGGCGCTCAAGGTGCTTCCACTCGCCGCGGCGAGCGACGCCAAGCAGCTTGGCCGATTCAAGAAGGAGGCTCAGGCCGCGGCCCAAGCCCAGCATCCAAACATCGTCCCGGTGTTCGCCGTGGGCGAAGCGGGCGGCGTCCACTACTTCGCGATGCAGCTCATCGACGGCGAGTCGCTGGCCAGTCTCCTGCACCGCAACGGCGATCGCGCCATCCCGCCGGCGGGCGACGCGGCGAGCACTCGTCCTGTGACGCTCACCAGGGCCAGCGGCGAGGCGCCGCCGCCCGCGCCATCGCTGCTCCCGACCGATCCGATTGCGATCGACCCATGGGCGGTGGCCCGCTACGGATGCCAGGCCGCTGAGGCGCTGCACGCGGCGCACGAGTATGGCGTTGTCCACCGCGACGTGAAGCCGTCCAATCTGCTGGTCGATCGACAAGGGAAACTATGGGTCGCCGACTTTGGGCTGGCCCGCTGCCGAGAAGGCGCCGACCTCACCCGCACGGGCGACGTGTGCGGCACGATGCGATATATGAGTCCTGAGCAGGCCTACGGCCAAGCTGCGCTGGTCGATCACCGGACCGACGTGTACTCGCTTGGCGTCACGCTCTACGAGCTGGCAACGGGACGCCACCCGGCGGACGAGATCGGCGACGTTCGTCGATATTTCGACCGCGGCGCCTCTGCTTGCAAGCCGCTGCGACATTGGAATCGCTGCGTCCCGGTGGACCTCGACACGATTGTCATGAAGGCGATGGCCGAATCCCGCGGCGACCGTTATCTCACGGCCCAGGATCTGGCGGACGACTTGGGACGGTTCCTGGCTGGAGAGCCTATCCTCGCCACGTCGCCGACGCGGCTTACTCGCCTGCGCAAGTGGGCTGGCCGACATAAGCGGGCGGTCGCCGTCGTTGCGTGCTTACTCACGCTCAGCTTGGGATGCCTGATCGCGAGCATGAGCTATGTGGCCGGAGCACGTGCGCGTGCCGCCGTCGCCGCAGGCGAGGCCAGGGAAACCTCCCAGTTGATGGGCAATCTGCTGTACGACGTGCCGCTGCGCACCGCCGAGCAGCTTGCGGCGATTCCCGGCGCCGACGGCGTGCGGCGGCAATTGCTCGAAGAGAGCCTGGCGTACTATGAACGGCTGACCGAGCAGAGCTACGGCGACCCGGCGCTGGGCGCCGACCTCGCAGTGGCGTACAGCAAGATTGCTGGGTTGGCCTCGGTGATGGGCGACCGCGAGCAGGCGCTCGACGCACAGCGTACAGCGCGCCGCATCCTCGAAGAGTTGATCGCGAAGGATTCGAGCAACGACGAGTACGCACGCAGCGTAGCCTTGTGCCGCAACAATGCCGGACAACTCCTCGCCGAAGCGGACCGCGCCGAGGACGCGCTCGCGGAGCTCGCCGCGGCCCGCCAAATCCAGGAGGAGCTGCATCGCCGGCGTCCGCAGTGGGATGCACTCACCGCAGATCTGGCGGCCACCTACGCCAATCTCGGCGCCGCGGCTAGACAGCGCGGCGACCGAGCGGCGGCCGCCAACCACCTACGTGCCGCCATCGATTTGCAGGAGCAACTACTGGCGTCGAAGCCCCGCGACGAGCCGTTGCTGCGCAGCCTCGCGGCCAGCTACAACACCCAAGGCGCTCTCGACGAAGCGACCAACGCTCCCGCAGCTCGGCAGGCCTACCAGCGCGCGATCGACCTGCAACGCACGCTCGTGGCGAACCATCCGCTCAATCAGGTTTACCAAGCGGACCTGGCGCGAAGCTACAACAATCTTGGCTACGCTGCGGCGACGGATCGCCAATGGTCGGCCGCCCAGCGGGCGTATCGCGACGCGATTCTGCTACAGAACAATCTCGTCCAGCAGTCGCCGCTCGCCGTGAATCACCGTCGCGACCTCGCGGCGACCAGCAACAACCTGGGCATGGCGCTCAGCGAGATGGGCCTCCTCGACGACGCCAGAGACGCCTTCGATCGGGCCCTCCAGGGGCAGCGGCCGCTTGTAGAGCTCCGCCCCCACGACGCAACCATGCTGAGCGACATTGGCGCCACGTCCAACAATCTCGCCATGCTGCTCGACCGGCAGGGCCGCGTTGCGGAAGCAGAGACCGCCTTTTGCGCGGCCATCGACCACCAACGCCGCGCGCTCGAGGCCGAGCCACGCAGTTCCGCTGTGCGCGACCTGCTCGCCCGGCACTACGTCAACTTCGTCAACCATCTCCAGCGCCGCGGCGAGTTGGCGGAAGCGATTGACGTGGCACGGCAGCGCGTCGAGCTGTGGCGGGACGAGCCCGATCGCCAGGCCGCGGCGGCGCGCGACCTGGCGGCCGTTGAACGGAGCGTCGGTGCTTCGCCGCCGACCGCCGACGGCCTGAATTGAGTACTCCCCGTATGTGAGTGCAGTCCATGGAAAAGAGCAGGAGACGCCGATGGCCCGAGGTGCTGTCGTGGATGAATGCGCCGCGCGCGCGCCGATCGACCAAGATTTCGTCCAGACCCACGACGCGCCTGAGCGTTGAGACGCTCGAAGCGCGCAGTCTGTTGTCGGCGTCGACGGCGCCGCCGGCCGGCATGGGGGATGACTTCGCCTGTTCGATCCAGCCCGCGCCTGACTTCTTCGTGGGCGCCGGCGTCGACGGCCAATCGGCGCCAGCGACATGGGAACACGGGGACCTGGCGCGAATCGACGGCCAATATGTCATGCTCGCGCCTCCGCATAGCTTGGAGCACTTCGTTTTGGCTGGGACAGCTGGGACATATGTCTACGCGATTCGCGCGAGCGCTCCACTCGCCGGCCATGCGCCCGACGAGCCGGGCCCGGTGTTGGCGAGGAACAATCTGAACGCGCCGATCGGCGCGGGTTCGTCGGCGTCGGAAGGCCCGATCGCGGCAAAAGCTCCTGCGGGCGGAAGCGGCGGCGACGACTTCGCCAACGGCGCCCTCCTCGGCGGATTCGCCAATACGGCGACGATCGGCCAGCGGCCAATTCGGACGCCGTCGCCTCTGCTGCCGCCGTCGATGCCCGACTCATCCGCGGACGGGGGTGACGCCGTCGAATCCACGTCGCCGCTGCTCCGCGCCTTGGAATCGCGCGATGCTGTGTTTCAGGCGCTTGCGGCGCGAGGGGCCGCATTGCGGTCCAGCGACCTCGCGGACTCGCTATTCACGCCTGCGCGCGACGGCGTCCTTGCCGAAGGCGATGCCGCGGCCGAAAGCGACGACTACGTCAAGTTGACGGACGACGGCGACCTTGAAGGTTTTTCGCTGCGAGAATCAACGGACCTGCAGATCGGCGCCGTCCGGAGGATTCTCGATCAGCTCGAGCTCGAGACGTCGCCCACGGAAACTCAACCGCAAGCCGCTCGATCCGACGTCGCGGACGCGGCAGCGATCGTGCTGCCGCCGCCGGATGAACCGCCCACGGCCGCGACACAGTCCGACGCTGAAGGCGGCATGATCCTGCTCCGCACGGGCGCCGCCGTCAACGGGCAATTGATCGTCGCCGGAGGGACCGACGCGGTCGACGCGAGTGGCGAGCCGTCCACCACCGTTGCCATGGAGGCCGCGGTCGGCTTCTACCAGGCGTTCGCCGTCGCGTCGGACGACGCCCAGCTCAACCTGCCGGCCGCCGCCGTCGCCCGGCCGGAGCCTTCGCGCGAGGCGCCCCCGCGCGAGGTCACAACCGCCACCGACGCTTCGGCGTCGGATCGTCGGCCAGCGGTCGGCCAAATGATCGCCGTGGGAGCAGGCATCGTCGCCTTGACGTCGCGGACCTTGAAGTCTCGCGACCGGTCCACGGCCGCGCCGTGATCTCGAATCCGCGGTTGCGAGGCCAACGCCTCCGTCAAGCCGAGTTACGCGTCGCTCTCGCGCGGAAGTTGTGGGACGCGCACGGTCATCGGCGGGACAAGCGTCGCGCAGCTGGCGTGTAGCTTTTGCACGGCGTACCAGGCCAGGTCGGCGTAAAGGCGAACCACATCCTGCCAGACGAACACGGCGCGCCGTCGGGCGACGCTGCGAAGCAGGTCGCCCGGATCGACCAATTCGATTCGGCTGGCCACTGGCCCCCATGGCGCCGGGGCGTGGAACGTCGCTCGTCTCGCCTCCATTTGTCAAGGCCGCGGGGTGAATGTCGTCAAGAACCCGCGGCATTTCCCCTTTTTCACCGCTGCCGGAGCCGGTGAAGTGTACGCACCGTTGCAAATCGACCCACGACGAGTATCTTTGGGGCGAGTGCGGAGCGGGGTATTTTCCGGCACACGGTGCGGTCGAAGCAGGACCGGGACCAGCCGAACCAGCGGCGTGTTCGCATCATGAGTCGAGCTCGTCGCGAATTCTTTCATCCCCCCAGCCGCATCGGCGTCTTGCTGATGGGACTGATGCTGACGGCGGCGAGTGCGACGGCGCTCTTCGCCGGACATCGCGCCGCGGCTGCCGAGCCGACGTTGCCACAGCAATCACCAGCGTCGCTCGGCGAGCGGAGCCCGCTGCCGTTGCCAACCTCGATGAGCGTCGTCGACTACGAGCGGCAGTTGTTCGCATTCTTGAATCGCCGCCAGTACAGGGAGCTGGATTGGCTCGTCGACAAGGGCGTCCGCGACACCGGACCTTACCTCGACGGCAAGGAGCACGGCACGCATCCCGCGGTGCGAATCTACTATTCGCCCGAGATCATCGAGTGGTTGCTCGACGGCAAGCGGCGGGCAATACCCGACGGCGCGATGATGGTCAAGGAGCAGTTCGAGGCGCCAGCCGCACGCTACGCTGGCCTGGACGACGAGCAGCTCTTTGCCCAGCTGTCGAGTTGGACCGTGATGGTGAAGGACTCCGCCGGGTCGCACGACGGGTGGTTTTGGAGCAACCCGGCCAAGAATCAGCAGGCGGTCGACAACCATCAGTACCCGTTCGACCATCCGGTATCCGGGTTCGGCGTCTACTGCGTGCGCTGCCACGCGTCGACCAAGACCGCCGGCGCCACGAACGAATACACATTTGCATCGCTTCGCAACATTGCGGGATTTCCGGGCGAGCCCGTGCGATTCCGCGTCGACGATTCGTGGCGGCGGACGAAGACGTTCGAGGAGCCCGACGAGACCGCGCCGCTCGAAGACACGACGAACGAGGCGCTGCTGGCTCAGGTGACGAAGGTTGTCGGCGCCGGCGCCGCGCATCCCCGCTGCACGGGGGCGGCTCATCCCGAGTTGTGCCTGCCGGTGCTCAATGAGAAATTCCTGGCCCAGTTTCCGGCGATCGAATCGTTGCCGCGAAACCGTGTGGCCCACTTCCCGCCGGTGACGCACGACTGGGTCGTACGGCGGCCAGCCAGCGGTCAGGCGACGCAGCCGTTCGTCACCTCGAACCAGTGCATGAGCTGCCATGCCGGGCTGTTGGCGCCGTTTGGCCCCACAATGTTCGTCCCCACGGGCGAGAGCACCGAGTACGCCGCCGCGGGCGTTCACCTGTCGCCCTACGGCGAGTGGCGGTGGACGCCGATGGGCCTGGCGGGACGAGATCCCATCTTCTACGCGCAGCTTGAAAGCGAGATCGAGCTCATGCGGGCTGATTTTGTCGACGACCCGCAGCGCGCCGACGAGCTGGTCGGCGAGCTCGTCGACACGTGCCTCTCCTGCCACGGCGTCATGGGCAAACGGCAGTTTGACCTCGACCACGGCGACGCCGGCGGGCACTTCGGTCTCGACCACGTCATGCGGGCGTCGAAGGACCCCGCCGCCGTCGACGGCAAGGACTGGCGGTACGGCGCCCTGGCCCGCGACGGCATCAGTTGCACCGTGTGCCACCACATGCAGCCCCGCGAGCAGCCCGCCGACGACCAGCGGCATTACGTCGAGTTCTTCCTCGAGACCTCGACCACCGGCAACATCCACTTGGGTCAGGCCAACGAGCTGCACGGGCCGTTCGAGGACAAGGAACTGGCGCCGTACGCCATGGAGCATGCGCTGGGATTCACGCCGAAGCACAATCCGTACGTCAAATCGTCGCAACTGTGCGGGACGTGTCACGTCGTTAGCTTGCCGATCGTCGACAAGCTGCACGAGCAGGGCGACGATGGCGAGGAGCTCATCGCGGCCGAGCAGAACCCGGCCTTCAAGGAGTTTCACCACCACGTCGAGCAGGCCACCTATCTCGAATGGCTCAACAGCGAGTACGAGAACGAGTTCAACCCGGCGAACCCCAACGCCAAGACGTGCCAGGACTGCCACATGGCGCGCGACTACCACAACGACCGCCTCGACATGCATCTCGACAAAATCGAGACCCGCATCGCGGCGATCCAGGACGCGACCTATCCCGAGGCGGAGAACTTGCCCGATCGCCAGTCGCTCGAAGTCCGGCATCGCACCGAGGGCTACGCGCGGCACAACTTTCGCGGGCTCAATGTTTTCTTGCTGGAGATGTTCAACCAGTTCGACGACGTGCTGGGCGTGCGCAAGTTCGACTTCATGACCGGTTCGACGGAGGACATTCCGCACGCGGTGGACGACTTCGTACGACAGGCGAGCCGCGACACGGCGACGGTCGCCGTCGAGGCGCGCGTGAACGACGCCGGCGAGTTGGTCGCGACGGTCGACGTGCATAACCTCACGGGCCACCGGTTCCCCAGCGGCGTGGGCTTTCGCCGCGCCTTCATCGAGTTCCTGGTGATCGAGCAGCCGCACAATGGCGCGACGGAACGGATCGTCTGGTCGTCCGGCCGCACCAACGAGATCGGCGTGCTCGTCGACGACCAGGGAGCGCCGCTGCCGTGCGAGTTTTTCGTCGACGATCCGACGGCCGACAAGCAAGCGTTTCAACACCACCACGAGGAGATCACTTCGCCCGGACAGGTGCAGATTTACGAGACGCTGCTGTGGAGCACGAAGCACCGCTTCACCACGAGCTTCATCCACGGCTGCGAAATAGTGAAGGACAATCGTCTGCTGCCGCGCGGCTGGAAGAAGGAAGGCCCGCACCCGGCGCTGCGCGGCGAGTTTCTCCGCGCCACCCACCCCTGCCCCACCACGAGTAAGGACCCGCGTTACACGGACGGCAGCGGTTCGGACGAGGTCGCCTACCGCGTGACGGTGCCGCCGGGCGTGGACCCGCGGCGACTCACCGTCCGGGCGACACTATACTACCAAGCAATCCCGCCCTACTTCCTGCACAGCCTGTTCACCACGGCGCCCGACGGCCCCGCCACGCAGCGGCTGCACTACATTTGCAGCAACATCGACTTGCGCGGCACGCCGATCGAGAACTGGAAGCTGCCCGTCGCGTCCGCGACCACGGTCATAAAGTAGGGCCCCGCGGCACAAATTTTGCTTCCCACGCCCCACGCCGCACACGTTAGGATATGTGGTCCCGCCGAACTGGCGGCGTCACAAACGCGCGGGAGCAATGGCAATGAGCGACTCGGCCTCGGCGACAGTGCTGCTAAATCTCCAGCCCAATGTGGCGCAGTTCCTGGCCGACGTACTCGCCGGGCTGGGCGCTTCGCCCAAGTCGCTCCCCTGCAAATACTTCTACGACGAGCGCGGCTCGCAGTTGTTCGACGAGATCTGCGGGCTCGACGAATACTACCTCACGCGCACCGAAGACGAGATCATCAAACGCCACGTCCAGGAAATGGCCGACCAGATCGGCCCCGGCGTGATGCTCGTCGAGTACGGCAGCGGCAGCAGCACCAAGACGCGGGCGCTCCTCGATCGGCTTGACGATCCCGTGGCGTATGTGCCCGTCGACATCTCGCGCGAGCACCTGCGGCGGACGGCCGCGCGCCTGTCGCATGCGTACCCGACGATCGAAGTGCTGCCTGTCTGTGCGGATTTCACCAAACCATTCCGTCTTCCGACCGCGCGATGCGAACCGACGCACAGCGCCGTGTTCTTCCCGGGCTCGACGATCGGCAATTTCCAGCCGGCGGAGGCGCGAGCCATGCTGCGTCACCTTGCGGCGATGTGCGGTACGGGCGGCGGGCTGCTCATCGGCATCGACCTGCAAAAAGAACCGGCGACGATTCACGCCGCCTACAACGACGCCCGCGGCGTCACGGCCGAGTTCAACCTCAACGTGCTGCACCGCATCAACCGCGAGTTGGACGCGAATTTCAATATCCGGCAGTTCCGACACCGCGCCGACTACGACTCGATCCTAGGTCGCGTCACGATGTCCCTGGTGAGTCTCCGTCCGCAGTGCGTTGCCGTGGGAGATCAGGCGTTCGAGTTTGCCCCCGGCGAGGCGATCACCACCGAGTATTCGCACAAGTACACGATCGCCGGCTTCGCGGGGATGGCCGCCGACGCGGGGCTCACGCTGCGGCGCACTTGGACGGACGAGCGCGAGCGGTTCGCCGTGCTGCATTTCGCGCTTCTGCCGTAGGGCCAGCCCATGATCGAGCTGCGCGGAGTCTCCAAACGCTTCGGCGACCATCAGGCGGCGTGCGACGTCGATCTCGACTGCGAGCGGGGCCGCACCCTAGTGCTCATCGGCCCCAGCGGCTGCGGCAAGTCAACGCTGCTGCGGATGATGGTGGGACTGGTCGCTCCGGACGCGGGCACGATTCGCTTCGACGGGCAGCCGCTGCGTGTTGAGTCGCTTGCCGGCATGCGGCGACGGATGGGCTACGTGATCCAGGAAGGCGGCCTCTTCCCGCATCTCACGGCGCGCGAGAATGCTACGATCATGGCGCGGTACCTCCGCTGGACGCCCGAGCGAACGGCCGCCCGCGTCCAAGAATTACAGTCGCTCACGCACCTGGCGCCGGCGCTGCTCGATCGCCATCCGCGGCAGCTCTCCGGCGGTCAGCGGCAGCGGGTGAGCCTCATCCGCGCCCTGCTGCTTGACCCCGACGTGCTCCTGCTGGACGAGCCGTTGGGCGATCTCGACCCGATGATCCGCGCCGAGTTGCAGCAGGACCTGCGATCGATTTTTCGCACGCTGGGCAAAACGGTCGTGCTCGTGACGCACGACCTGGCCGAGGCCGCCTACCTCGCCGACCGGATCACACTGATGCGCGCCGGGAGAATTGTTCAGCAAGGGACGCTCGCCGAGTTGACGGAGCGGCCGGCAGACGACTTCGTCACCAAATTCGTGCGGGCCCAGCGGCAGATCTGAAACATGCGTCGCCTTGCGATCATCGCGCTGGCACTCACAGCGGCGACCTTCGTGCCGCTGACCTCCGCGCCGCGCGGCGTGCGCGTGGCGTCGAAAAAATTCACCGAGTCGGTCATCCTGGGCGACATGCTCGTCCAGCTCATCCATTCCAGCGGCGAGCCCGCGACGCACTTGGCCGAACTGGGCGGCACGACGCTGGTCTACAACGCCCTGCGGCGCGGCGAGGTCGACGTGTACCCGGAATACGTCGGCACGCTCCGGCAGGAAATCTTCGCGGCGCGGGATGCGGCCACGCTGGACGACTTGCAGTCGCTTTTGCGGGACGGGGGGATCGTCATGAGCCGATCGCTAGGCTTCAGCAACAGCTACGCGCTGGCCGTGCGACGCGACACGGCGGAGCGACTTCGCCTCGTGACGATTGACGACTTGGCACGCCACCCCGACCTCAAGGTGGGACTGAGCAACGAGTTCCTCGACCGAGCCGACGGCTGGAAAAACCTCCGCACGCACTACCGGCTGCCGCACGAGCGGGCGACGGGCCTCGACCACGACCTCGCGTACCGCCAGTTGGAGGCGGGCGCCATCGACGTCACCGACGTGTACACGACCGACGCCCGGCTCGCGGAACTCGACCTCGTGCTGCTCGACGACAATCGCGAGTACTTCCCCAGCTACGAGGCGGTGCTGCTCTGGCGGGCCGATCTCGCCGAGCGATTTCCCAAGGCGGCCGAGCAGATCGCCCGGCTCGAGGGGCAAATCAGCCAGGACGCGATGATCGCGCTCAATGCCCTCGTGGAATCCGGGTCGGCGAATGAGTCCCAGGCCGCGGCAGGATTCTTGCGCGACAAGTTCGCACTGGCAACCAAGCTCGAGGAGCCTTCCGTCGCCGCGCAAATCTGGCAACGCACCTGCGAGCATCTCGACCTCGTGCGGCGCTCGCTGATCCCCGCCGTGCTCGCGGCCGTGCCGTTGGGAGTCCTGGCCGCCAAACGCCCGCGGTTGGGGCGATTTATTTTGGGAGCCGCCGGAATTGTGCAGACGATTCCGGCGCTTGCCCTATTAGTGTTATTGATCGCGCCCCTGACGTACCTCAGCCAGTACCTCAGCCTGGAGACGCTCGGCGCCGGGTCGGCCACGGCGATCGTCGCTCTATTTCTCTACAGCCTGTTGCCGGTCGTGCAAAACACGGCGACCGGTTTGACGACGATCCCGCCGGAGTATCATGAATCAGCCGCCGCGCTGGGGCTGTCGCCGGCGTTTCGGCTGTGGCATATCGAGTTGCCGCTCGCGTCACCGGCCATCCTCGCCGGCGTTAAGACCGCGGCGGTTCTCAACGTGGGCTTCGCCACGTTGGGGGCGCTCGTGGGCGCTGGCGGATACGGCCAGCCGATCCTCACCGGAATTCGGCTGGACAACACGGGGCTGATCCTCCAGGGCGCCGTCCCGGCAGCGTGCCTGGCGATTCTGCTGCAACTGGCGTTCGAACTCGTCGAACGGCGACTGCTCCCCGCTGGGCTGCGGCCCCAACCAACGAGACTTCGCGATGACTCCCACGATTGACGACCACCGCTGGGCAACGACCAACGAACTACGCGGCCGGTTCGCCGCGGTGCGCGAGTTCACCGAGGCGCTCTGCGCGCCGCTCTCGCCGGAGGACTGCTGCATCCAGTCGATGCCAGACGCCAGCCCCACGCGCTGGCACCTGGCGCACACGAGCTGGTTCTTCGAGACATTCCTGCTCAAGGCCGATCCAGGCTATCGCGCGTACGACGAGCACTACGAGGTGCTGTTCAATTCCTATTACAATTCCGTCGGCGAGCAATTCCCGCGCGCTCGGCGCGGCCTCTTGTCGCGGCCGTCGCTCGCCGAGGTGCAGGAGTATCGTCGGCATGTCGACGAGGCCGTGGCACGGTGGTTCGCTAGCGGCAGGATCGACGAAGACGCCGAACTGGCAAACATTGTCGAGTGGGGAGTGCAGCATGAGCAGCAGCACCAGGAGCTGATGCTGACCGACCTGAAGCATCTGTTCTCGCTGAACCCGCTGTTACCGGCCTATCGACAGCCTGCCAACGCGGAGAGCATCGCCGCCACGCCGATCAAGTGGATTGAGTTCAATGCCGGCTTGTGCGAGATCGGCCACGCCGGCGCGGGATTCGCCTACGACAACGAGTCGCCGCGCCATCGCGTATATCTCGACGGCTTCCACCTTGCGAGCCGGCCAGTGACCAGCGGCGAGTTCGTGCAATTCATCGAAGACGGCGGCTATCGGCGCCCCGAGCTGTGGCTCTCGGAAGGGTGGCGCAGCGTGCAGGAACTCGGCGACGCCCGGCCGTTGTACTGGTTCCATCGCGACGGCCAGTGGCTCGAGTTCACGCTCGCCGGTCTCCGGCCGCTAGACCGCGAGTTGCCGGCATGCCACCTGAGCTATTTCGAGGCCGACGCCTACGCGCGCTGGGCCGGCGCTCGCCTGCCCATGGAGGCCGAATGGGAAGTCGCCGCGCAGGGAGCCGACGCGGCGGGGAACTATCTTGACGCCTTGATCGCCGACGACCGGACGATTCACCCCAGAGCCGCGCGATCCAGCGACGGCGGCTTGCGGCAAATGTTCGGCGACGTGTGGGAGTGGACCGCAAGTCCTTACACCGCCTACCCCGGATACCAGCCGCCGGCGGGGGCGCTGGGCGAGTACAATGGCAAGTTCATGTGCAATCAGTATGTGCTTCGCGGCGGGTCGTGCGCCACGCCGTCGACGCACATCCGCCCGACGTATCGCAATTTCTTCCCGCCAGCGGCGCGGTGGCAATTTTCCGGCATGCGGCTCGCTCGATGACGTCACCGTCCCTCGGCGATGCGCACAGGGGCGAACCAGCCCGACGGATGCGCGGAGGCCAGTCCGCCTTGCCGAAGCTTGGCGACGACGTCGCACCCCAGGATGCCTTGTACCTTGACGTGCAGCGCCGGCGTCGCGGCGAGCAACTCACGGAGCTGCTGTGCCGGCCAGGCAAGGAAATGCGTCGTCGCTTCCGAGACAACGCGTGCGCTGGAGACTTGATCGGCCAGGAACCCCATTTCGCCGATGAACTGGCCGTCGCGCAGCTCGGCGACTCGCCGGCCGTCGATCTCCACGCCTGCCTTGCCCGTGGAGATGAGCAGCAATTCCTCCACCGGCGTGCATTGCGGCAGCAGCTCTTCGCCCTCCTTAGCGCGCTTCCATTGGGCGAGCGAGAGCAGTTTGGCAAATTCCCGCGGCTTAAGACTAAAGAAGATCGTGCGATAAAGCTGAAGCTCCTCCTCGCCCAGAAATACGGGGCGCTTCTCCAGGATGAGCAGCGCGATCTGCACCAGATTCACCAGCGTGAACAGCGTGCACCACATGATCGGCTCGTACAGCGGCCCACGGGCGTAGTAATACGGCAACAGCAGCAGCGTGGCGATCACGGTGATGATCCGCAGCCACAGCATGTCGCGCACGGAGTACGCAACCAGGTACAAAACATTGCCCACGTGCAGAAGCGCAGTCATGGTCGGCGTCTCGCGCTGTCGTTAGTCGCCCGTCGTGGCCAGGTCGATGCCCAGGGCCGCGCGGGGATTATGATCGACGACTCGCTGCGCGTCGACCGGGGACAAGTCCAGTCCCGTGCGGAGGTTTTCCAATGCACGCGGCATCGTGACCGCGGAGCCCATCAGGTGCGAGCGGTCGGCCGACCAGGTGGCAAGTTGCTCGTCGACGACCACGCGCTGGCCGGCGAGCATGAACTCGCCGGGCCCCAGGCCGGCGGCGGCAATCGCGTCGGTGACGATGATGGTCCGCGAAATCCCGACGCAACGAATGTAGTTCCGCAGCGCGACCAGCGGCACGTGCACGCCGTCTGCGATGAACGTGATCCACAGGCGGTCGCACAGGCCGAGAACGCGTTGAATGACGTTGTCGTGCCGCGGCAAGAGGAGCGGGCAGCCGTTCCCCAGGTGGGTGAACAGCGACAGGCCGTTGTCGATCGCCGCCGCCAGTTGATCGAGCGACGCGTCGCAATGGCCGGCGGCGACGCGGACGCCCCGATCCGACAGCCATCGCGTGACGATGCAACGCTCGTCGCGCTCGGGCGCCAGCGTGACGAGCTTCACCAGCCCCTGTCCCGCCTCGACGAGCATTTGTGCGGCGGCGACGTTGGCCGGTTGAATTGCGTCGCGCGGATGCGTTCCCGCGTACCCCGGTTGCTCGTTGAGGAACGGCCCCTCGACATGCACGCCGCGGATCATGCCGCGAACCGTCGCATCGGCCTCCCGTGCGGCGACGATCCGCTCGATGCGGCGGCGCATCACCTCGAGGCGGTCGGTGATCACCGTCGCCAGAATCCCCGCCACGCCGTCGTCGGCAAGCCGGCGACACGCGCGGACCGCGTCGGCGGCCGTCAGGTCGTCAGCGTTGAAATCAACGCCAGCGTAGCCATTCACCTGGAGATCAAAGCTGTGAATCTCGCTCATCGTTCTCCGCCCCACGTGGGAGGCTCGATGCAGGCTGTGCAATGCCTGCCTGGCGGCCGCGAGGGGCGCCGATTGCTTGTAGCTCCGCGGCGCCCGCAATAGAATTTGCACGCGAAGCGGAGTCAACATCTGTCCCCCGCGGATCCGACCACATTTGGAACTCGGCGGATGCACGTCGAAGTCTTTCCCACGAAATTGCAGATGGGCGTGCGCGCGGCGCAGCATGGCGCCGCTGCCATCCGCGCGGCAGTTGCCGCGCGGGGCGAGGCCCAGATCGTCGTCGCGACGGGCGCTTCGCAGTTCGAAATGCTCGAGGCGCTCGTCGCCGCCCAGGGCGTCAATTGGCGACGCGTCACCGCGTTTCACCTGGACGAATATGTCGGCCTGCCGTTCTACCATCCCGCGTCGTTCCGACTCTATTTGTGGCAGCGATTTGCCAGCCGGCTGCCGGCGCCCCTGCGGGAGTTTCACTACCTTAACGGCGAAGGCGATTGCGCGGCCGAATGCAAACGTGTCGGCGCCCTACTCTGCCATGCGCCGATCGACGTAGCGTTCGTCGGCATCGGCGAGAATGGGCACCTGGCGTTCAACGATCCGCCGGCGGACTTTGCCGCCGCCGACCCGTACATCGTCGTCGAGCTCGACGAAGCTTGCCGCCGCCAGCAACTTGGCGAAGGCTGGTTCTCGACGCTCGACGACGTGCCGCGGCGGGCAATCTCGATGAGCGTGCGGCAGATTCTCACGAGCCGCGAAATCGTGTGCACGGTTCCCGACGAGCGGAAGGCGGCGGCGGTGCGCGCAGCGCTCGAGGGGCCGGTGACGCCTGCCGTGCCGGCGTCAATTCTCCAGGAACATCCGGCGGCGACCGTCTTTCTCGACGAGGCGGCGGCGTCGCAATATAGGCGTTGCGGGCGAGCGCCTTAAGGTCCTAGTGCGGCGACTTCGCAACCTTGACGGATCTCGTCCGACAGCTGCGCGGCGTCGTTGAGCGCTGCGCCGAGCGCGGTTAAGGAAGCATCGTTAGCTCTTCGCCGGCGCGCGTAGCCAGGGCGCGCCAGATCCCCAAGTCGACTTGGTCCGCCATTCGATGGACCGAGGCGTCGATCATGGCAACTTGAACGAGGTGGGGGTGAAAACTTCGGGACGTCACGATTGCGAACGTCGGCGCGCCGTTCTTGCCATCCAGCCCTTCCTGCCACGAGTTGAAGTCCGCGTCGACGACCTTTCCGTTGACGGTGTAGGGAATCATGGAATTGGGCGTCAGGGTCGCAGTAAAGCCCGTATGGTGGACGCGGCCATCCGGCCACACGGTGTGACCGGTGTCTTTGTAGTCGCTCCCGGACGCGACGAGAGCGGCCGCGGCCGCGGCGTCGTCAGGCATCGTGCTCGGGGGCGTTGAACTGTTGCGTGTATAGGATTGCCAGCCTTTGACTTCGGCGGCCAACAGGGTTCGGCTGGCGCCGTCGGCGACGGCCCGCAACGAGAGGAAACTGTTGGGAAAAAACACTCCGTCGCCGCCGCGGGGCTCGGTGGGGTCGAAGGTGAACCACGTTCCGTGGTTGAATCCGTAGGTGGTCGAGAAAAGAATTGGCTTCCCGCTCCCCGGATCGCGTGGAATGGCCGCCCCCTCGTCGCCGGGGCAGGCGAAGGCCGGGATTCGGACGCCGCTGAGGTCCGAGTGAAAATCCCAGGCGAGATTGAGATCGATCCGCGCCCGGACGTTCTGTCCGTCCAAATAGCTCAGAATCCGCGCGTGTAAGCTCCACGAATTGTCGTTGTCCGCAAGCGTCTCGTTGAGGTTGAGCACAACGCTCGGGGGCAGATTCTTGTGGACGGATTCATAATTCAGCACCGCCAGGCCAAGTTGATGAAGGTGATTGCGGCAGGCGTTTTGCCGGCTGCATTCCCGCGCGGCTTGAACGGCGGGAAACAGCAGGCTGGCCAGCACGCCGATGATGGCAATCACGACCAACAGTTCGACGATGGTAAATCCACGAGGGCGCTCATGGGATGTGTTCATGGTGGGGAGGCTGGCGTGAAACATCGTGGATGTGGACGCCCCGCAGCGAGTCAAAGTGCGTGAGGTATAGAGCATCTGTCCGCACGCTGCAAAGAATCCTCAGATCTCCGCTGAATCTTGGAGTTGAAGAGTCACTGCGCGTCGTTTTGGAAATGGGCCGTTGGCACGTCCGCGTTGGGGTATTTCCATCATTGACGGCGGGACTGCCGGGCGTGAAGATGCGAGTCGTCGCCGGCGCCGGATTCTTCGACCCTCTCCGCGCTGGCGCCCCCAACGGGCCGATCGGACGCCGCGTTGACTCGACGCCACGGCTCTCGCGGCGCCGATCGGCCTACTCGGGGGGCGCGCGGCAGGTCGCTGAAGCGAAGCAGCCCGTAAATGGGGCGGGCCGAGAATGGGGCGAGCTGGGCGAGCGGTCAGGATGGCTTGCCCGTCG
This sequence comes from Lacipirellulaceae bacterium, assembly GCA_044867485.1. Classification (GTDB taxonomy): domain Bacteria; phylum Planctomycetota; class Planctomycetia; order Pirellulales; family Lacipirellulaceae; genus Lacipirellula. The sequence goes on from JBIOVA010000287.1 coordinate 40,788, forward strand.
ATTCGCCGGTGAAGAGCGTGGCCGCTTTCGGCTCCAGCAAGTCGAACGACCGCTGCACGCTGCGACGGAAGAACCAGTCGCAGCACTGCGTCAGCACGTCGGCAAGGTCCGGCGTGTTGAGGCCCGTGATCGACGGACAGAAGAACTCCGCCGGCGGCTCGAGGTTGACCGAGGCGATTGACAGGTCCTTGCCGACCCGGACGCCGCGCTCCCAACAGGCGCGCATGGCGCCGACCGCCGCCGGGCAGGTCGTCGTCAGGATCGCGGTGGCGTCGGTCTCGCGTTTCTGAATCAGCCGCAGCATGAGGTCGCGCCCCACCGCAGTAGGGTCGGTGAACACTGGCGCCGGATCGTCCCACAGTCGGCCCTGCAAGCGGCGACGCCGCAGCCAGCGCTCCCAAATGTCGATCCGGCGATCCGTCTCCGGATTGCGATTCTGCGTGTTGATGCAGTCGACGCGGCGGTGGCCCAGCTTGTAGAGATGGTCCATCACCCGCTCGATGCACTCCTCCGAAAACAACCGGATCGAGGGGAGCCCGACGTGCGTAAAATCGCCGTCGAGGATCACCGTCTTGTTGGCCCGAAACACGTCGACCAGGCGGGGCGGGATTTCGGGACCGAAAGGAATCAGGAACGATCCCTTGGAGTGTGCGACCGCGTCGACCACCGCCGCCTCGTCCCAGTGGACGAACTGCGCGGGCCGCAACCCGATGCTCTGCTTCTGGGCGAAGTCCGAGACCAGCCCGCGGAGCTGCGTGAGATAGGTCGACGGATACGCCGGATAGAGCAGCACGACCGTCGCCGGCTTGGCCCGCTTGGCGTATTCGGGGTGGACATCGAACCCGCCCGAGGTGCGGCGCACTAACACCTTTTGGTCGATCAGCTCCAGCATCGCCTTGCGGGCCGTCATGTAGCTGACGCCCGTCTCTTCGGCGATCAGCCGCTCGCCGGGGATGTCGCTGAGGAGGTAGTCCCCCTCGCGAATCCGTCGCTTGATGACGGACATGACGGCGGTGTATTTGGGTTTGACGGGCATGGCGGGGACGATCTTGGGAAAGGCGGACGCGTCCCGCGTTGCGAGCCCGATACGGCGTTCTGCAGGTCAGGGAAACAGTTTCGCAAGCCGGACGATCTCCACCGGCGGGTTCAGCGCCCGAAAGACAAGTCGTTGACTTTCCGCTTTTTATACTATAGCATAAGTGCTACAACCTGCAACGGTGGACTTGTCAGCCATCGTCACGTCAGGGCTTGTCTTGGCTTGTGGGGGTGAGCGTCTTGTTTGTCCGGCGTGATCACAAGGGGCGCCGCGGACAGCGGAACGAGGGGCGTCGATTGTGTACTCACTGTGAATCCAGCGAGCGCGAAGACGCGGATCGTTGAAGCGGAAGTCAAGCCCATTGGCACTGATATCGTTGGCGCCATCGGATTCGTTTTCTTGTCACGAGTTGGGCTTATTCAGGCCGTAGACCACACTACTAAGGGGGAAGTTCCAATGAAGGCAGTTTGTCATCGCGGCGCCTTGCTGTCGGCGGTGGGCGTTGTCGCGTTGCTCGCAGCACGTGTTGAAGCCAACGCCGTCATTACTACGTTCGATGACTTCACATCGGATGCGCTGTATCCGTCATGGGCTTTGCCGTCGGCCACTATCGTGTCGGGGCCGACAAGCTACAGCGTGACCGCGACCGGTTACGGCAGCAATTACAAGTACATTGGCTTCCCAGTCATTGCCGGCGCCGGCAATACGCAACTGGAACTCACCGTCAGCCTGAGCGGGCCGCCAGAAGCCGACGGCCACTTGGGACCCATCGTCGGCCTGATTGACGGAGACGGCACGCACAACAACTACGCCTGGTACGGGCGGACTCTAGGAAGCCACGTGCTGACCACGTTCGTTGATTCACCGACGTGGGTGGCGGCCCCCGGCGGAACACCGGGCCTCGATCTCAGCACGTTGACCCACATGCACATGCAGCTTGATCCAGGCGGCTTCGGAACGTCGGGGGCCTACACCGTGGCCTGGGAGAATCTCAGCCTGTTCGTGCCCGAGCCGAGCTCCGTGGGGTTGCTCGCCGGCGGCTGCGGCCTGCTCGTTGGCGCCCGACGCCGTCGGTAGGCGTGCAGTTGTCAGCATCCATCCGGCGTGCACTGTTGGGCGTTCCCGCAGTGCACGCCGAGAAAACAACGGACGTGAGCACGGAACCGGGTCCATTTCTCAGGTCGCCTTCGAGATGCGGCTTGGATGGTTTGGACTAGGAAATCAGTCTTGTCTTGAACGACAGGCGGGAGGGGACGGCGATGAAGAGTAGATTGAAATGCTTGGCGACGGCAGCGTTGGCAATAGGCAGCGTGGTCGCTCGTGGCGCAACAGCGAGCGCACAAGTGCTCATCACCGACTTCAGCTTTTTCAATTCCAACGAGTTGTACGCATCCTGGGCCGATCCCAGCGCGACAATCGTTTCGGGAGAGGAAAGCTACAGCGTCACCGCGACCGGCTACGGCAGCAACTACGCATACATCGGAAGCGCTGGCATCATTGGTGAAGGCTTGACGCACCTGGAACTCGAAGTCTCCCTGAGCGGTCCGCCAGCGGCCGACGGTCAGCTCGGGCCGATCATCAGTTTGGTGGACGCCGACGGCAGCTACTACAATTATGCGTGGTTCGGACAGACGTTAGGCGACCACGTCCTCAGAGCGAATCTGGCGGCGCCCGCCTGGATCAGCAACCCTGGCACAGAGCCTGGCCTGTTCTTGGACGGGCTGCCGCACATGCACATGCAAGTGGATCCCGCTCAGTTCGGCACGACTGGCGCCTACACAATCGAATGGAAAAACCTGAATCTCATTGCCGCCACGCCCGGCGACTTCAACGCGGACGGGTATGTCGACGGAGCGGACTTCCTGATGTGGCAGCGGGATCGTCGGGTCGGCAATTTAGACGATTTCAGGGCAAACTTCGGTATGGTACCCGTGGCAAGCGCCGCGGCTCGAGGCGTTCCGGAGCCAACGGCGGCGGAGTTCCTATTGCTGGGAGGCGTCGGCCTGTTGCGTCGAATGCGTCGCCGAAAAGCAACCTGATCGTTGACCGGTTTTGCGTATTGGACGAAGGTGTTCGCCTCCTCGTCCTTCTATTGCGATCGCCTGTGTTAGATGGCTCCTATGACGTTCGCCACCGTTCGTTTTGTCGCGGCACTCGGCGGACTGCTGCTCACGGCGGCTGCCCATGCTCAACCGGTTGCGGTGACGAAAACCAATCCGCTGCCGGTCTACATGCACTACATGCCGTGGTTCGAGACGCCGGCGACGCTCGGCGGCTCGAACTGGGGCTATCACTGGAAGTTCAACAACAAGAACCCCAATATCCTTGATGCGAACGGCCGAAGGCAGATCGCGTCGCACTACTATCCGCTGATCGGACCGTACGCATCACGCGATCCCGATGTGATCGAATATCACATGCTGCTGATGAAGTACGCGGGAGTCGATGGCGTGCTCATCGACTGGTACGGCGAGCAGGGCACGAACGGCGATATCGGCAATCTGCTTGCCAGCTCGAACGCGATCGTCGGCAAGACCGACGATTTCGGCCTCAAGTTTGGCGTCGTGATGGAGGACCGGTTCCTCACCGTCTCGTCGAGCAATCTCACTCCCGACGTCGAGAAGGCCAAGGCCAACATGGCCTATCTGAGAGACAATTATTTCAGCAACCCGCAGTACATCCGGCAGAATGCGGGCGCGGACCCTCTGATGAGCGTGTTCGGTCCGATTCGCTTCCAAACAGCGACGCAGTGGACGCAAATCCTCGCGGAAGCGGGTGAGGACGTGGATTTTTTGACGTTGTGGTACGAGAAGAACGACGCGGGCGCCGACGCCGACGGCGAGTACGCGTGGATTTATCAGGACGCCGGCCGCACTCACTTGCAGCACCAGACGGACTTCTACAACATCCGCGCCCCCGCGCTGGGCACGGTCGGCGGATCGGCGTATCCCGGCTTCAACGACTTCTATCAGGAAGGCGGAACCGGGACGAACATCGGGTTTGAAATCCCTCACAACGACGGCCAAACCTTGGCCGACACGCTCGCGCTCGTCGCACAGAAGAGCAATGTGATCAACTTCCTGCAGCTCAATACGTGGAACGACTACGGCGAAGGCACGATGTTCGAGCCCACCGTGGAGGCGGGCTTCGAGTATCTCCGCCAGCTTCAAGCGTTCACCGGGGTCCCGTATGGGCAGGCGGAGCTGGACTTGGTGTTTCGGCTCTACCGCGCCCGTAAGGAGTTCTCCGGCCAGGCGGCGGTGCAGACGCAGCTCGACGATGCGGCGGCCAACCTCGCGGAGTTGGAAGTCTCCGCGGCCGAGGCGATTCTCGACGCGGTCGACGTGCCCGGCGACTTCGACAACGACGGCGCCGCCGACGGCGCCGACTTCCTCGTCTGGCAGCGGCAGCTCGGACAGGCGGGGCTCTACCCCCTCGCCACGAAGTCGGCGGACGGAAATGCGGATGGCGTCGTCGACGCCGCTGACCTGCAGGTCTGGAAAAAGCACGTCCACGGCGGGGCGGATGGCGGCGACGCCACGGGCGCCGTGCCCGTGCCCGTGCCCGAGCCGACCACGACCGCGCTTACCACCGTGGCTCTTGCCGTCCTTGCGCGAACCAGTCGGCTGCACGCGGCGTCTAGTCGATAGTCCAGACGAGGCCGGGGCGAAAAATCGGCAGATCTTACCCCGTTTCCCTTGCCGGATTCTCCGCTTCTGTGCCTATAATGGACCCGTGGGTCGTGCCGACACGCAGCACGACGGGCAACCAGGGCCGCTCAGTCGTCCTCTGGCAGGGCTTCGTGAGCCGCCGTCACCCAGTAAGGAAGGAGGTGGTCCGTTGAACGATTGTCATAGACGCCAGAGAGGTGGTGTTACCTGACGTCCACCGGCGGGTGTCCGTAGGGACGCCACCACCTGCTTCTGAGCCGCGCCACGGCCCACCTTGTGCCGTGGCCGTCCCTCAAAGCAACAACGACAGCAGCCCGGTCGTCCACATGGCGGCCGGGCTGTTTTTTTGGGGGAGGCTGTCGGCTGTCGGCTCTCGGCTGTCAGCCGGACGATGACAAGCTGAGTTGGAATTCTCGCAGTCCCCGACTTGCCGATGGCCGAAAGCCGATAGCCGACAGCCCTCTTCGGCATTTCCCCGGCACTTGGGCTATAATGCCGGGGTTTCATG
>JBIOVA010000288.1:0-12658 GCA_044867485.1 Lacipirellulaceae bacterium
CCCCCCCCCTTTATTTACTCTACGGCGCGAGGGGTCGTTTCGCAATCGAAGAGAGACTTCTCCGCACAAACGTAGGATGGCATGCCCTCGTCCGCGTGGGCATGTGGAAGCATCGCAGAAGCATGCCCACGCCGGCGGACCGCTGAGGGCATGCCACCCCGACCTGCGGCCGGCCGAAAAAGCCGGTCGCGTTGGCCCGTTTGTGCGGTATAATCGCGGACTTGAGTTCCGGGCGGCCCAACCACGAAGGCATAAGTCGCATGAGTCAGACTGAAATCCCCAGCTCAGCGTCCACGAGTTCCCGTGCTCACTGGACCGAACTCACGCCGCAGGCGCTTCACGAAAAACTCACTTCGCTGGCCCGCAACCTGTGGTGGAGCTGGCATCCCGAGGTGGTCAATCTGTTCCGGGAGCTGGACCCGGTTCGCTGGCGGCAGCTCGACCACAATCCGATCGCCCTGTTGGCCGAGATGACGCCGCAGCAGGTGGCCGAGCGGGCCTCGGAGATGGTCCTCTACACGCGGATCAACCAGGCCTTCCGTCGGCTGAAAGATTACCTGGAAAACACGCAGAGCACGTGGGCCGCGCGCGAAGCGGGCGTGCTGGGCTCGATGCCCGTGGCGTACTTCTCCGCGGAGTTTGGCATCCATGAGTCGGCGCCGATCTACAGCGGCGGCTTGGGCGTGCTGTCGGGCGACCACATCAAATCGGCAAGCGGTCTGGGCGTGCCGCTGGTGGCGATCGGGCTGTTTTACGACCAGGGCTATTTCAAGCAACACCTCGACGATGAAGGCTGGCAGCAGGAGGAGTATCTCGACACGAAGGTCGAGAATCTGCCGATGGAGCCGGCCCGCAATCCCAAGGGGCGGCCGATCACCGTGGAGATCGAGACCCGCGGCGGCGTGTTGCACGCCAAGGTGTGGCTGATGCGCGTGGGGCGGGTGTGCCTGTACCTGTTGGACTGCGACGTGGAGGGCAACAGCCCCGAGGACCGCGAGTTGACCAGCCGGCTGTACGGCGGCGACGTGCGGACCCGAATTCGCCAGGAGTTGGTGCTGGGCGTCGGCGGCGTGAAGGCGCTGCGCGCACTGGGCATCGAGCCGGGTTGCTACCACCTGAACGAAGGGCACAGCGCGTTCGCGCCGCTCGAGGTGATCCGCCAGAAGATGCAGGACGACGGCGTGTCGTTCGACGAGGCGTTGCGCGAGACTGCCCAGCACACGGTGTTCACCACGCACACGCCCGTGCCTGCGGGGCACGATCGGTTCGACGGCCGGCTGATCGAGGAGCACTTGGGCCCGCTGCGGGAGAAGCTGGGCATCTCCTACGAGCAACTCATGGGGCTCGGCCGCGTCGAGCCGCAAAACGAGGGCGAGCCATTCTGCATGACGGTCATCGGGCTCAAGCTGTCCCGCCGGGCCAACGCGGTGAGCTCGCTGCACGGGCACGTGTCGCGGCGGATGTGGGCGAACCTCTGGCCGTGGCGCGTCGAGGAGGAAATCCCCATTGGCCACATCACCAACGGAGTGCATATTCCATCGTGGTTGGCCGGGCCGATGGTGATGCTCTACGACAAGTACCTGGGCACCGAGTGGCACACGCGGATGGGCGAGCCCGAGGTGTGGCAGAATGTGTACAAGATCGACGCCGGCGAGTTGTGGGAGACGCACAACGCGCTGAAGAGCCGGCTGCTCGACTTCGTCCGCCGCCGCGTGAGCCGGCAATGCCGGCGTCGCAATGAGGACCCGGCAATCATCGAGGCGGCGCGGACGATCCTCGATCCCAACGCGCTGACGATCGGCTTTGCCCGGCGGTTCGCGACGTACAAGCGCGCGGATTTGTTTCTGAAGAACATCGACCGCGTGGCGGACTTGATCGACGACGCCAATCGGCCCGTCCAATTCGTGTTCGCGGGCAAGGCCCACCCGGCCGACGAGCCTGGCAAGCGGCTGATCCAGAAGATCGCCAACCTGCGGCACGACCCGCGGTTCGCCGGCCGCGTGGTATTCGTCGAGGATTACGACATCAACGTCGGCCGGCACATGGTGCAGGGGGTCGATGTGTGGCTCAACAACCCGCGGCGGCCGCTGGAGGCCTCGGGCACGAGCGGGCAGAAGGCGGTGCTCAACGGCGGGCTCAATTGCTCGGTGATCGACGGGTGGTGGGCCGAGGCCTACAACGGCAAGAACGGGTTTGCCATCGGCGGCGGCACGGCCCATGCGGAGGTGGGGATCAACGACGCCCGCGACGGCGAGGATCTGTTGCGGGTGCTCGAGGAAGAAGTGATTCCGCTGTTCTACGACCGCGACGCCGACGGGCTGCCGCTCAAGTGGATCGACCGGATGATGAACTCGATCGCCACATTGGCGGCGCGATTCAGCGCGCATCGCATGGTGGTCGACTACGTGCAGAAGTCGTACCTTGTCGCCGCAGGCGGACTCAGCTCGGACATGACCGTGCGATGAGCGCGCCCAGCATCGAGCCTGGCGTACCATGCCCATGGAGGCCCGCCGACGTGGGCACGCCGGGCGCGGACACACATGCTCACGCAGACGTGAGCATGGCACACGGCCGACCGTCGTTCCCTGTGTGCTTTGCCTGCGGCGGGTCGCTGTTCGACGTCCGTGGCAAGCTGCAGTGCCGGCGGTGCGGGCGCATTTGCGAGTCGTGCTGCGAGGGCGGAGTGCAGTGAGGTGGCGTGCGGCTGCGCGCTCCGCTGCGGCGGACCTTCGCGTCGCGGCTAAACGGAAAGCGCGCGTTGGGGTGCGTGGCTTGGGGCCGTACCACGGGCTAGAATGAAGTCCGCCATGGCTGCTGCGACGATCAACTCGCCTGACGACGATGCGCTCGCGGAGCTGTGCCGCGAACTGAGCGGGCGCGCCGCGGATCTCGACCAGAGCGGCCAGTGGCCGGCGGAGCAGCTTCGGTTGTGCGGCGAGTACGGGGTGTATCGCTGGTTCGCCGCAAAAGAATGGGGCGGTCTGGCGTGGAATCCCGAGCAGGTTCTGCGCGGGTATCTCGCGTTGTCGAGCGCGTGCCTGACGACGACATTTTTCCTCACGCAGCGCGAAGGCGCGTGCCGGCGCATCGAGGCGAGCGACAACTGGGGGCTCAAGGAGAAGTTGCTGCCCGGGCTCACACGCGGCGACTTTCACGCGACGGTCGGCATCTCGCACCTCACGACAAGCCGGCGACATCTCACGCAGCCGGTGATGCGTGCGGAACGTACGCCGGATGGTTACGCCTTCGACGGCTACAGCCCGTGGGTGACCGGAGCGCCACACGCGGACTACGTGGTGCTTGGCGCGACGCTGATGGACGGCGAAGCGGCGACGCCGGAGCAACTGCTTGCCGTCGTGCCGCGCACGACGCGAGGCGCCCGGGCCGACGAACCGGCGTCGCTCGTGGCGTTGTCCGCAAGTCACACGGGGAAATTCGTGTGCGAGCGCGTGGCGGTCGACGAGGATTGGCTGCTCGCGGGGCCGGTGGAGAATGTCATGAGCCAGGGCGCCGGGGCCAGCACGGGCGGCCTGCAGACGTCGACGCTCGCGTTGGGGCTCACGCGATCGGCGCTGGAGTTCTTGCGGGACGAGGCCGTGCGCCGCAGCGAGCTGCGGGCGCCGCTTGAGGCGTTGGAAGCCGACTCCCGCCGGCAAGAGGCCGCGCTGCTGGCCGCCGTGCGGGGCGAGCCGGTGTGTTCTAATGACGATGTTCGCCAGCAGGCCAACAGCCTCGTGCTGCGAGCGACGCAAGCGGCGCTCGCCGCGGCCAAGGGCGCGGGGTACGTCGCGGGCCACCCGGCGGGCCGGTGGTGCCGCGAGGCGTTGTTTTTCCTTGTGTGGAGCTGCCCGCAGCCGGTCGTGGCGGCGCAGATGTGCGAGTTGGCGGGGATCTTGGACTAGCCGCTCATATAGCTGCCGTCTTGAATTGACTGGATAACAGGATCGGCAGGATGAACAAGATGAATCAAAGGAGTGAGATGGAATTTGATCCTGTTGATCCTGTCGATCCTGCGAATCCTGTTATCCTGTCCATTTCATCTTCAAGTTGTCACAAGTCGTTCATGTCATGGCTGATTCTTCACGGCCTATTGTGGTCTGGCACGAGCATGCCGTATCACGCAGCGACCGCGAGCGGCTCAACGGGCATCGCGGATGCGTCGTCTGGTTCACGGGGCTGAGCGGCTGCGGGAAGAGCACCGTGGCGAACGCCGTGGACCGCAAGCTTCACGAGCGCGGCGTGCGGAGCTATGTGCTCGACGGCGATAACGTGCGGCACGGGCTCAACGCCACGCCGCAGATGCTCGCCGAGAAGTACGGCAAGGCGTTCGGCCAGCGGTTTGGGCTGGGTTTCGGCCAACAGGACCGCGAGGAAAACATCCGCCGCGTTGGCGCCGTGGCGGGCCTGCTGTGCGATGCGGGGCTGGTCGTGCTCACGGCGTTTGTGAGTCCCTATCGGGCCGATCGCGACGCGGTGCGCGTGAGCCTGGCGGACGGCGACTTTATCGAAGTGTTCGTCGACGCGCCGCTAGAGGTGTGCGAATCCCGCGATCCCAAGGGGTTGTACAAGCAAGCGCGGGCCGGGCAGATCAAGGACTTTACCGGGATCGACGCTCCGTATGAGTCGCCCCAGCGGCCGGAATTGGTGCTGCCGTCGGCCGTGGAGCCGCCCGAGACGCTGGCCGAGCGAGTTTTGCAATTTCTTAACGAACGGGGAAAGCTCGGCGGTGACGGGGCCCGCTAGCACTCGTCCCCCCCGGCAGACGCATGCAGGACGCGATTGCGTGCGCCCGCGACTCGAAGTCATGTTGACCATCGCTAGCCGACAGGACTAGATTGACTCGTGCGCGGCTTGCGGCTGCTTGCAGCATCTTGTTGGCTTGCTTCTTTGGTCTTCGGCCGATCCGCGAAGGAACGACGAAAGACAACCTGCTTCCCGCAGTGGCGGGCGCACGGCGGACTGATCGCCGGCGCTTGCAAGGATTCGCCCTACAGCGCCACGGCGCTGGCAAGGAGGGCCGAAGATGTTCGATGCCATGGGCGCCGCGCCGACGGGCGAAGCGTCGTCCGAGTACGTGCTCAGCAAGCGTGCGCTGGTGCGCGACGCGGAGACGGCCGCGGCGGCGGCGTTGCAGACCGGGGTGGGCTGCGCGGATGTGCCGGCGGGCGTCGACGTCGGGTTTCCCGCGCGGCGCGACGCCCGACTGCGGCGCGTGGCGGCCGACATCCTGCGGAGCGTGCAAGCCCGGCTGCCCGGGCGCGTGCGCGATTTGAAGGTGCTGATCGTCGAAGATCATTTCGTGCTGTCGGGCGTCTCGAGCTCGTATTATGTGAAGCAGGTGGCCCAGCACGTGGCGATGAATGCGCTTGATGCGCTGATGCTGGGGCGGTTGGTCAATGAGATCGAAGTGCGGTCGATGCGATGAGGGATCCATTCCGGTCACTTAGCCCCCGGTCGCGTCTCCAGAGGAGGTGACCGGGCGCTAAATGTGCGTGGCCAGCGCGCTCTCGGCCCAAGGGGCCAACGCCTTCTCCATTGCTTCCTTTCCGTTGAGGAAGCTCAATTCGACGCCAATGGCGCGAAGCGGCGCGCCGGCGATCGTTTGCACGCGGAGCTTGACGAGGTCTTTGCGCGTGCAGATCGCGTACGACGCCTGCGTGGAGCGCAGCAGCTCGGCCAATTCGCTCACTTCGTCGCGCGTGTAGGCGTGGTGGTCGGGGAATTCTCGCCACGCCGCGACGCGGCAGTCGAGCGTTGCGAGCGTGTGGCGGAAGCCGGCTGGGTTGCCGATACCGCAAAAGGCGACGACGGGTTGCTGCGCCAGGCCGGCGAGCGGCTCCGTTTGGCCGTGGGCGGAGAGGAGCGAGGCGGGTCGATGCTCGACTTCGCACCACGCGGCGGCGGGGTTGAGTTCGGTGACGCGGCGGCGAATGGCGTCGCGCGCCGCGGACTCCAGCATGTCGGCGCGGCTCAGCGCGACGACGTGGGCTCGCCGTAATCCCGTGGCCGGCTCACGGAGCGTGCCGCGCGGCAATAGGTACTCGAAGCCGAACGGCTCGGTGGCGTCGAGCAGCACCACGTCGAGGTCGCGCGCCAGGCGGCGGTGCTGAAAGCCGTCGTCGAGCAGCAGGAGTTGCGAGGCCAACTCGTCGACCGCGACCGTCGTGGAGGCGGCCCGGTCGGGGTTTTGCAGGTGCGGCACGTCGGGCAGGGCGAGTTCCAGTTCGAGAGCTTCGTCATTGCGGCCGTCGTCTGCGGCGCGGTAGCCGCGACTGAGGATGGCGACCCGGACGCCCCGCTGCCGGAAGGACCGCGCGATCCACTCGACCATGGGCGTCTTGCCAGTGCCGCCGACGGTGAGGTTGCCGACGCTCACCACCGGTACAGGCGGCCGGATGATTTCGGCGGCGCCGCGATCGTAGCGGCGGTTGCGGCGATTGACGACCCAGCCATAGGGGACGCTCGCGGCCCGCAGACCGCCGCGCAGCAGTGCGGCGGAGATCCCACGGCGACGGCCGCTGACGAGGTCGCGAAAAGTGGTGGGGGAGATCAAGGTGAGCGACATCCCGAAGAAGGTAAGAGCCGCAATTCTCGGCATATCTTGCCAAATCCACCAGGGCGACGGGAACGAATCTCGGCGGCGAGGCGTCTCAACTTTCCCAGCTCGCACCTATAATGGAGCCATGTCGACTGTCGCCCCCCGTCCGCCGGCGCCGCCTATCAATCCTGCGCTGCTCGACAGCGAGCAGTACATCGACGACCACATTCGCCGCACGCGGCGGTCGCTCAAGCTGGTCGACTTCTCGGCGGGGGTTATTACGCTGGCGGTCGGGCTGCTCGCGTTTCTGCTCGCCGCCGGGGTGATCGACCACTGGGTCGTGCCGGGCGGGCTGGGTACGGCCGGGCGATTGGCGCTGTTCGGGGTCCTGCTGCTGGGGCTGAGTTGGTTCGCGTGGCGGCAGTTCGTGCCGCTGTTGCGATCGATCAACCCGGTGTACGCGGCGCACACCATCGAAAAAGCGTCGCCGTCGCTGAAGAACAGCCTGCTCAACCTGCTTCTGTTCCGCGGCCACCGGCAGGAGATGTCGGCCAAGGTGTACCACGCCCTGGAGCAGCAGGCGGCGGCGCGGCTCTCGACGGCGTCGGTCGACGGCGCGATCGACCGCGGGGCGCTCTTGCGTTTGGGTTACGCGCTGGTGGCGGTAGTCGCGGCGTGTGCGCTCTACGCGGTGCTTTCGCCGAAGAACCTCGCTACTTCAGCGGCGCGGGTGATCGCCCCGTGGGCCAATATCGCAGCCCCCAGCCGCGTGCAGATTCTCAACGTCGAGCCCGGCGACGCGTCGGTGGCGCGCGGCGAGCGAATCGCCATTTCCGCCGAGGCGCTGGCGGTGGACGAAGACGAGTCCGTGCGGCTGCACTACTCGACCGACGACGAACAGCTTGTTGACGAAACGGTGCTGATGACGCGGCCGTTGGGCGGTGCACGGTTCGCCGCTGACTTGCCGCGCGCGACCGATTCGGGCCGCGTCGCAGGCGTGATGAACGACATGGAGTATTGGATCGAGGCGGGCGACGCCCGGACGCGGCGGTTCAAGCTCACGGTGTTCGATCGGCCGACGATCGTTGTCCAACGCGTCAACTACCAGGCGCCGGCGTACACGGGCGAGCCGTCGCGCACCGTCGACAACATGGGCGACATTCGCGGGCTGGAAGGCACGATCGTATCGATCGAGGCGCTGGCCAACCAGACGATCCGCTCGGCTACAATCGACTTCGACGCCGACGGCAAAGGCGATCTCAAGATGACGGCCGACGACATGCAGGCCACGACATCGTTCGAGCTGAAGCTGCGGCCCGATCGCCGCACGCCGCTGCACACGAGCTATGTGCTGCGGTACACGACGATCGATGGCCGTACGAATGCGGAACCGGCCCAGTACCGCATCGAGGTGACGCCGGACTACGCCCCGGAGGTTCGCATCCTTAAGCCCGAGGAGCCGGAGCAGACGGCGCGGGTCGACGACACGGTGTTGATCAACGTCGAGGCGCGCGACCCCGATTATTCGGTGTCCCAGGTGCGACTGGTTGGCCGCGTGGGCGAGAACGAGGTGCTCGTGGGCGACCTGCTCGCCAAGCCGCACGCGGGACGGTTCGCGGGCACAAAGATGTTCGTTCCGGGCGACGCGCAACTCAAGCCCGGCGACGTGTTGGAGTATTGGGCGCAAGCGCGGGACAACCGCCGGCCGGACGCGAACCTGGCGGTGAGCGAACATCGGCGACTGCGGATCGTGGCGCCGGATGCCGCCGGTCAGCAGCCACCGCAGGACCGCCGCGGCGGCGCGCAGCCGCCGCCGGACCAGAATCAAAACCAAGGGCAGGGCGAAGGCGGCGAGAATCAACCCGGCCTGCAGGGAGATGCGCAGCAGCAGCCGGGTGAAGGCGGCGCGCAAGGCGGCGAGTCGGGCGAAGACCAAGGGCAGCAGGGCGGCGCCGCCGGTGGACAGGGCCAGTCGCAAGATGGCGAATCGCAGCCGGGCGGCCAGGCCGCTTCAGCAGCCGGGCAGGGCAGCGAGCAAAACGGCAAGCCGGGCGCCGAAGGCGGTCAAGGTAGCGCGGACGGCGAGAGCTCGCAGGATTCCCCCGAACGGTCCGAGCAGCCCAATCAGGGGAATCCATCAGACGGAGCCAACGCGGGCGATAAGCAGCAGCCGTCGAATGGCGACGAGCAGTCGGGGAACCCGTCGGGCGCGGGCGGCGGCGAGCAGAGTGGCGCCCAGGAGCGTGTGTCTCCTGAAGGCTCCGACGACGCCACGGCCTTTGAGCGCATTCGTGAGCACATGGCAAACCAGGAGGCGACCAGCCGCCCGCAGGACGGCGAGGCCGCGGCCGACGAAGCGGCCGAATCGGAACAAGCCGACCAGGGCTCCGAAGCACCCGAACACCGGCAGGCCGACGGGCAGGAACAAACAGGCGAGCAACAGCAGGTCGGTGGACAGCAACAAGCGGGGGAACAACAACCCGGCGGGCAGAATCAAGCGGGCGAGAATGCCGGCGCGTCGCCGGAGCGCATGGGCGCCAATCCGCCGGGCGAGCAGAACGACGCCCAGCAGCCAAGTGCGGGGCAACTCGCTGACGGTCAGCCCGGTGAGGGCGCGGCGCCGACCGAGGGCGAAGGCCAGCAGCCACAGGGCGCCCAGGGTCAGTCCGGCGCTGCCGGCGAACAGGCGAATCACCGCGGCGGCAATCCGCAAGGCGAAGGCGAGACGCCGGCTGGCGCCGACGGGGCTTTGAATCAGAACAACGGCGCCTCGCCGGCCGGCGACGACGCGGCTGGCCAGCCTGGGGCGCCGGAAGCCACGAACAAGCGGGCCCGCGAGACAACGGCCGAGCGCGACGACGGCGAGTCGGCGACCGAGGGCGAGCCGGCGACGGCGGATTCACGCGGCGATTCGGAGTCCGACGCCCGCGGCGACCAGGGCGGCGATCGCGCGGGCGCCGGCCAGAAGGGCGGCGGGCAACAGGCCGACAACGCCGGGCAGGGCGAAGCCGGTTCTCATGAGGCATCCGACACGGGCGCGGGCCAGAGCGCCGATCAAGGCGCCGGCGAGACCGGAACCGAAGGCGGGGAGCAACAACTGGCCGACGAACAAACGGGCGAGTCGAGCGGCGATCAGCCCGGCGCGGGCAGCGAGACGGGCGACGCCGAGGGCGAACAGCCATCGCAAGCCGGCGGCCAGCAATCCGATGGCCAACAAACGGGCGGCGAGCAACCGGGCGAGTCGTCCGGCAGTCAACAGCAAGGGGCCGCCGGCAACCAGCAAGACGGCGACGCGCTGGAACAATCGGACGGTCGCCGTGACGAATTGGGACACGAGGGCCAGCCCGGCGAGCAGGGCTCAAGCGGCGGCCAGCCGCAAGGCGACGGCGATCAATCCGAGGCTGGGGAGCAACAGACGCCTTCGGAATCGGGCGGTTCGTCGGCCGGCGAAAGCTCTACCGGAGACCAATCGCAGCCGAGCGAGTCGCGGCAGCAGGATGCGAGCCAGGGCGGTGCGTCCGGCGCTCCTCCGGTCGGCGGCGGATCCCAAGGGGGTGGCGTCGACGGATCGAGCCCGGGAACCGAACCCGGCGGCGACGCGGCCAATCTCCAATACGCCCGGCAGCAGACCGACCTCGTGCTCCAGCGCCTCGACGAGCAGTTGGCCAAGCAGAAAGTTGACCCCGAACTTCTCAAACGACTTGGCTGGAATGAGGACGAGCTGCGGCAGTTCGCGGCGCGGTGGCGGGAGCTGACGGCCCGCGCCGACGCCGACGGGGGCGACGCCGACGCCAAACAGGAGCTCGACGCGGCGCTGCGGAGCCTGGGTCTGCGGAAGGACGAGCCCCGGCAATTTCGCGCCGATGTCACCACGGACGAGATTCGCGACCTGAACGACGCCTACCGCACGCGCCCGCCGCTGGAATACATGGACCGCGTGCGGGAGTACATGAAGGGTGTTTCGTCGGCTGAGGACGAATAGGCGGGTCGCCCCGGATAAGTGGCGCCTGATGTTCCACGCTCAAGGACACATCAGGGTGCATCACCTCGGCCCGTATTGGCCAGGAGTCGCTTGAGTTCGCGTCGACGCTCGGGCGAGAGCCGAACGATTTGCTGCTGGAGGCGATCTCGGCAGGGACCCGGCATGCGGTGCACGGCCGCGTGAATCGCGCGGATCTGTCGGGCAAACGCGCGGCAACTTCGGCAGACCAGGGCGTGGAACCGTAACGCCCAACGCTCGCTGAAGGTGAGCTTGCGGTCCAGTGATTCGGAGGCGAGCCGCGACGCTTCCTCGCAGGTCGCCGACACGATCAGTCGCACGTTCAGTCGCTTCACAAGGCCCTCACTCCCCGTCGTCTGGGGCGAACCACTTTTTTTCGAGACACCGCCGCAGCAACGCGCGGGCGCGGTGCAGGCGGACAGCCAAATTCTGCGGCGTGACGTCAATCAGCCGGCAAATCTCTTCGATTGTCGACTGCCCAAGTTCGCGGAGATGAAACGCCTGCGCGAAATGGGCGGGCAAGCCGTCGAGACACTGCTCGAAAATTTTCCAAAACTCCGCGTTTTCGGCAAGTTGATCGGGCGATTGCGTCCAAGGCGCCACGGCCGCGTTCCATTGGCCCTGCGACGTAAACATGGGCGGTTCGGACTCCGCGTGCATCACGGCCATGGCTTCGACCTGGCGGCCGACGCGGCGGAAATGATCGGCGATTTTTCGCCGCAGGATGCCGACCAACCACGTCCGCAAACTGGACCGTCCGTCGAATGAGCTGCGCGCTCGCCACGCCGCCAACAGAGACTCTTGCACGGCGTCCTCGGCTGCGTCCAGGCGTCCCAGCCGGGCAAAGGCGAACTGCAACAGCAGATCGCCGTGGCGATCGACCCACTCGTCCGGATCGTCGATGGAAGTCGTCGCGCTCTCGGGAATCAAAGTCATAAGAGTTATTCGCCGGCGTCGTCCCCGCACCGTCCCGCATCTTAGTCGGAGATGATGGCGGACGATTACTGCATTTTTCGGAAGGCGTCCCGTTTACGCGGGATCGCCAGGAAGGACTTGCGCGCACGGCATTTTTTGGGGATCTCCCAACTTCCATCGTTGGAGGCAATTCGACGCATCACCCCGATTTGTTGAATTCACTTTGTAAAACTGGCGGCGTTGTCCCGACTAACTCTTCAGACGTGCTTCGGCGTTCGTCGTGCGAAAATCTTCACCTGGAACTGGAGGATGGCCCCATGCGCTGCTCAATTTCGCGGTTTGTCGCTGCAATTCCCTTGGTGTGCGGATTGACCTCCGCTCAAGCGGACACGGTATCCGTCCGCGTGACCGTCGAAAACCTGGCGCCTCAAAATAGCGTGTCCCTGGCCCCCTTTCGATTTGGCTTTGGCAACGGCACGTTTGACGCGTTCAACAACAACGAGGCGGCATTCCTGCTCGGATTCCCCACGATCGCCGACGCGCCGATTGTGACCATCGCCGAAGGAGGCTCAGGCTCCAATTGGTTCCCGGCCTTCACGACCGCGGAGCCGAACGCCAATCTCGGCTCGGTGTTGGGCCCGACGGGTCCGTTCCTGCCCGGACAGTCGAATTCAGCCGTGTTCAACGTCGACGACGACAATCGATTCTTCACCTTTGGGACCATGGTGGTGCCGAGCAACGACCACTTCCTGGGCAACGCCAATCCGACGGCCTTTGAAGTGTTTGACGCCAGCGGCAATCTGATCCTCAACGAAATCACCGAGAATGCTAGCCGCATTTGGGACGCCGGTTCGGAGACCGAGAATCCTTTGAACGCCGCGTTCCTTGCCATCGGCACGAATGCGAACCGCGAAAACGAGAATGGAGTGGTCACGTTCAATTTCAGCGACCTGGCGGCCTTCAACGGCTTGGCGACGGCGCCTGGGTACCTCTTCAACAGCGGGCTGTTGACCTCGGACACGCCCGTGCTGAGGGTGTCGTTTGCCGTGGTTCCCGAACCGGCGTCGTCGCTCTTGGCCGCCGTCAGCGTCGCCCCCGCGGCGCTGCGACGGCGCCGACGCCGGCCGTGAGGAGGCCCGTCGTTGGGATGCGTCCTGCTCGGCATCGAAAGTTGCCGCAACCTGGCGACGGTGAAGGGCGCGGGG
>JBIOVA010000289.1:0-15319 GCA_044867485.1 Lacipirellulaceae bacterium
GCAGGTTCGAATCCTGCCGCTGGCCCTTGAGTCCCGATGGTGTAAAGGACAGCACGAGACGGTCCTAACGTCTTGATCCTGGTTCGAATCCAGGTCGGGATATTTAAGACGCCCGGTGAGTGTGTTGGAGAGCACGCGACGCTTCGAACGTCGTAGACGGGGTTCGACTCCTCGACTGGGTGCTGTTGGTCCTTGGAGTGTGCCGGACTTTGCACGCGACCCCGCGAAGGTCGAAGACCTGGTTCGATTCCAGGCGAGGGCATTATTTTTGCGTCGACCGGTTCCACTGCGAAAGGAGGTGTGCTATGTGCCGCCAAGATTATGACGAACAGTTTTTTCGAACCGATGAGCAAACGCCGTAAGGGGTTCCCTTCGGAAACACAGGTGAAGCGCGGCGTGCGAATCGTGCACGGCGATAAGCAGCTTGAGGAAAAGCTAGGTCGCCGCGACCTGTGCCCCTGTGGCAGCCGCAAGCTGTTCCGCGCGTGCTGCTTGCGATTGGGCCGCTTTTGATGGCGCCAATCGCGACGACTACTTTTAGAGACGAATGACAGATTTCGCGTCGGCTGCTTCCACGAGCGGCCGACGCATACGACGCTGAAGCCCAACGGCGAGGCGGCTGCCTGCAAAGCAGCTCTAAGTGGGTTCGACTCCCACCGGCGTTTTTCGAAGCGATTTTTAAGCAAGATGGTCGGTTTGCTGGGATCAGCGGCGCGCTGCGCCCCGCTTAGGCGGTTGGCGTTGCGTGTTCCGGACATGAGTTCGAACGAAGGCAAACGATTGTCGCCACCACCGGTTAGCTCAGTGGTTAGAGCACCAGACCGTAATCTGGCTGTCGCGGGTTCGACTCCCGTACCAACGCGAGCGAAAGCTTGCTCCAACGAATCCCGAGGGCAACGGACGAAGGATTGATCGGCCAACGCGTCGTCGTCGTCGCCTTGCGCGAGACGGCGGCGCCGTGGCAACGCCCGAGCGGCGCTCTGCAGTGCGTGGATTCCGCGTTCACGTGCGCAGCGTCACAAGCAAGCGAGAAACCCGAAAACGTCACACGGCGTTATGTCGTGCGTCGCCAATGGCGGATGCTTGCGCGGACGCTGCGGCCGTGACTGCTCAAACAGCACTCCGCGTGCATCTGGCGTGATCGATTGTTCGTTCCGTTGCCTGAGGGATTTTTTTGGCACTACGCTCCGAACCAATTGACGCCGTCAACCATCCTCATTTTCCAATAGCCAAGAAGCATCCCCCTCTGGCCGACAGCCGATAGCCAACAGCCGACAGCCAACAACGAAAGGAGGTACGACCGTCGTGTTCAAGCGTGTTCACATCCACACCTACGAAGTCGGTCTGTACTTCCGCGACGGCGAATTCCGCGGCCTGCTCGACGCCGGCCGGCGCTGGCTGTTCGATCCGCTGTGGAAGATCAAGGTCGACGTCGTGTCGCAGCGCACTCCGTGGCTGCAGCACGAAAAGCTCGACGTGATCGTCAAAAGCGGCGCCCTGGCCGGCCGGGCTGAGGTCGTCGACCTCAAGGACGACCAGCGCGCGCTCGTCTGGATCGACGGTCGCTTCAGCCACCTCTTGCCGCCGGGCCTGTATGCCTACTGGACCGGCGTGAAGGACGTGCGCATCGAAGTGGTCGACGCGCGAAAGGTGCGATTCCAGCACGACGACTTCAAGGTGATCGTCCGCAGCCAGCAGGCCGCGCAGGTGCTCGACGTCTGCACGGTGCAGCGCAGCCACGTGGGCGTGACGTTTCAGGACGGCGAGTACGTCGAAACGCTGCCTCCTGGCGAGTACGCCTGGTGGCGGCGCGTGGCCGACGCCAAGGTGGTCGAGGTCGACCTCCGTGAGCAGACGCTCGACGTCGCCGGTCAGGAGATCATGACCGCCGACAAGGTTACATTGCGGATGAACGCGGTGGTCACGTACCGCGTGGTCGACGCGCGGCAGAGCGTGACCGTGGCCGACGGCGCAACACAATCGCTGTACCGCGAGGCGCAGCTGGCGTTGCGTGCGGTCGTGGCGGCGCGCGATCTCGACTCGTTCCTGACCGACAAGGATGCGGTCACGGGCGAGTTCGAGGAAGCGGTTCGCCGTCGCGCGGGCGAATTGGGTCTCGCAGTCGTGTCGGTGGGCGTCCGCGACGTCATCCTGCCGGGCGACATGAAGGACCTGATGAACAAGGTGACCGAAGCCAAGAAGGCGGCCGAGGCCAACCTGATCGTTCGCCGCGAGGAAACGGCGGCCATGCGCAGCCAGGCGAACACCGCCCGGCTGCTAGCCGACAACCCGACCCTCATGCGGCTCCGCGAGCTGGAAGTCCTGGAGCGCGTCGCCTCCAGCGGCAAGCTCAACGTCGTCCTCGGCGAGAAGGGTCTGGCCGACCGCGTGGTCAACCTGTTGTAGTCGTCGATGCCGACCGGAGGCCGGGAGCGATCCTGGCCTCCGGATTCATCTCGAGTTGATGTGGCAAGGTTTGCGTGCTGCGGAGCTCCCGGGCAGCCTAGCGAGGCTTGCTGGCGTCCGTGCAGGGCTTAGAATTTACGGCACGGGCGATTAGCTCAGTTGGTTAGAGCGCCACCCTTACAAGGTGGATGTCGGGGGTTCGAGTCCCTCATCGCCCATTGAAATCGCACAGCAGAGGCGATTCTCGGCGATTTCGCATTCGTCCGCGTCGCCATATTGCTCCAAATGGCCCAGTATGGCTCCTGACTGCACCGCTCCTGGTGCAGTCGATATGATCCCCGCCGCCCTTTCGAAATCAGCGTCGGTGACCTGAAGGTGATGCTTGGCTGCAATGGCTTGGCTATTGCCGATCCAATCGCAAACGATGTGCAACGGATATTCTTTTGCAAGCTCCGTTTCCCGCGTGCTCCGCAGGTTCTGGAACAGCTTGGGCCAAGGCTTCAAGCCGGCCCGTTTGATGATCCGCTCGAACTGAGTTCGCAGATTCGCGTTCACGTCGCGATACCTCGTGATCACGAATTCCGAGCTCGGACTACTCTCAGCCCAAACGGCTTCCAGATAGGGCCTCAGCTCGGGGAAGATCGGAATCGTCCGAGTTGCCTTACCTTCATGCCTCTCGGTCTTCGGCGAATGAATAGATAGGCGACCACGCAACCAATCAACATCGGACCACCGCAGCGCCAAATGCTCGCTGGGGCAGCGCAACCCGCCGTATCGGCTCAATGCAAACAGCAACCGCCACTGAGCGTCCGGGCAGGCGTCGATGATCTTCGCCGAATCCTCGCGATTCAAGAAATAGTCACGCGATCTGTTCGATCGCACAGCGACTCCCTTCATATCGGCGAATGGATTCTCGACGATCAACCGCCGCCGAACCGCATCCCGGAAAAACTGCCTAGCATAGCGCATCGTCGTCGGATCGTGTTGTCCGACAGGTTTTGGTCTAACGCCAGCCATCGTCGCCAATCGTCGGCGTCAGCAGGCGTGATGTCGGCGAGAGCTTTCGTCGGTCCAAAATAGTCGACAAAGCAGCGACGGGTGTGGCCGTAAACGACTGATGTAGACGGTTTCACGTCGCTGCGGCGAGCGATGTATGAATCCAGAAAGCATTCCAAATTGAATTGCTCAACCTTGGCGCGTATCGGCAACAATCCGACCTCAGCAAGCTTGTCATAGAGGCGCGGCTCCATTTCCGCGACCCACTCCGAAGTCTCGCGATCCCGACTTGTCTTGGAGATCGCAGCCGCGTTGAGCAGAACCTGAAGTTGCGGCAGCCGACGCTGCCGCTGGAATCCCTGGAGGGCGCTGCTAACCGAGAGGCCGAAATGTCTCACTGTGGGTGACACAATTCAGATGGCCATGGATGATCATCAGGCGTGTGACAGAGATGGGGCGTTCTTCCCGGGGTTTTTGCAGAGGTGATCATCGGGCCTGTTGAGATCATCTCCTCGCCGTGCGCGGCTCGGGATGGCGATCGGCGGTCGTTTCACCTGCCGTCCCGCCGTCCGATGGGCGGGCGGTTGACCCAGCGTCCGCTTCCGCGAACTGGCTGCCGATTTCCCTCTCCTCGGGAGAGGGGGCGTAAGCCGCGCTCTTGGGCAGCCGCTGGGCGGCTTTTCCGATTTGTCGTGAAGTACCGGAAGAGCAGCGGACGCAGCTCATTGCCTCGGCCGGCCGCGAGGCCTGAGCGTCGCTTCAAGGCGCGAGCCGCACGGCCGATCGCTTCACCCAGCGAGCGGACCCGAACGGCGTACCCTTGCGGACGCACGCCGGAATCGGCTCCGCGTCGCTCGCGCGCTGAATCCGATTCAGCGTCTGCAGCCAATCGCTCGGCCGCGCGAGGGGCCAGGCGGCCAGCAGCGAGCGTTGCTCCGGCGTTCCCTCGCGGCGACGCCAGACGCTCGACCACCGCCACGCCTCGGCCCGCTCCACGAAAGCCGCCCGCAGCGAGTTCTGCTCGACGTAGCGAGCTACGGCATAGTAGTGCTCATCGTGTTGGATGGGGAACGACTTGAATCGTCCCTAGTAGAGATGCCCCGTGCCGCCGCATACGGACACGATGCGGTGGCATGCGCACCATGGCTCGGGTCGAACCGGTGGCCCGACAGGCGTCGAGGATCGCGTCGTCGTCGAGTTCGCGACTCGGGCTCTGCTGAACTGCGCCACAATCCGTGCGATGCTGCCGACCATGGTCGGGCCCCTCCGTACGAGCGAGCGTTGTTAGTCACTCACCGTTCTACGGAGGCCCGGCCTGCTTCCGCTAAGAGACGCCCGCTGGCGCTGCTACGACAGCAATGCTTAACTGTTGAGAGATAAGAACATCCGGTTAACTTGATACCATTCGGAACTGTCCCCTTTCCCCCTCGAATCAACTGTACAGAAACGTGTCCGAGTTAAAGGAACGAGAACGAATGTCTGGCAGCGAAGTGTCCGAATGCCATGTCAAGGGGCAGTCGGTCATCGTGACGCTCTACGGTGGCGTCAGTCGCATGTTCGTCACCAGAAGCAAGCCGGCGCCGGCGGGTTAAGGGGGTGTCGAAGACGCGTGCCACATCACTTTCGAGAGTCGTTAACTGAGGCAGAAAGCTCGCCGCGTCGATAGGGCGCGGCTCATGACAGCGTTCTGCCCGGGTCGCGGGAAGGCTGCGCATCGACGATGCGGATAAATTAACTGGCAAGAGGCCCACTTCGAGGCCGGTCGTGGTGAAAAGGGGCGGTTCGGCGAATGCTCCGTCGATTGCTTTGGCATTTGCCTTAGCAACTGTCGAACTGGGCGCGGCGACAGCGTGTTGGGCGCTGTCAAACATTGACCGCCAAACGCCAAGATCTGAGGCGTTTACGGCTCCATCGCCATTCGCATCCCCGTCACCGCGACTTGCGCCCCCCGACGCCCCCAATCCACGCTGCCATGTGAGAAAGTCATTCCCGTCGATGACGCCGTCTTCGTCGAAATCGGCAGAAACAATTCGCGGGTTACCCAGAAATTCAATTCGCACGAGCTGGGCCTCGGCGTTGTTGCCAGTCCATGGACTGACGTCGTCGCCCCACTCCAACACATACAGCGCCCCGTCCGGTCCAAATTCAGCGTCGATCGGCCGCTCGAACGTCAGATTAGGAAACATCCGATTGATTTTGAGCACTTGCCCGTTGTCGTCGAGTTTCACCTCAAAAAAGGACTTACGCGACCAGTCAAACATGATGAGCGTATCGTCAAGATATTCCGGAAACTTGACGTCGGAATTCAGCGACGGATCGAAATGATAGACGCCTGCCACCGCCGCCAATCGTCCGCCCGAGCCGAACTCCGGAAACTCGCTGCTGGTCGCGTAGGGATACCAGATCAAGGCCGGCTGGGCGTTCGGTAAAGCGAGCGCCCCCGTATTGTTCGGCGAATTGTTCTGCGGGTTGTTGGGGTTGAACAACGGCGGTTGCGGAGGCGGCGGTGCGGCCCAGTTGTAGTCGCGATACGCCTTGTTGTCTGCGATGGCGTAGGGCCAGCCATAGTTGCCCGCCGTCTGGGCCTGATTAATCTCGTCGTAACCGCGAGGACCTTGATTCGCACTATCATTGCTCGCGTCCGGTCCGACTTCGCCCCAATAAAGCCATCCCGTCTCGGAGTCGACGGAAATCCGGTACGGATTGCGGTTACCCATCACATAGATTTCGGCGCGATGGGTCGCATCGCCGGGGAACAAGTTCCCCGAGGGAATGGAGTACGTTCCATCGTCCTCGGGCATGATCCGCAATATCTTGCCTCTCAAGTCATTGGTATTGGCCGACGACCGCTGGACGTCCCAAATTCTGTTGCCCGGCCGTTCGTCGATGGGGGCGTAACTGCTCGTTGACGTTTCATGCGGAGTCGTATCGTCGCCCGTTGAAATGTAGAGGGAGCCGTCCGGACCAAAGGCCAGCGAACCGGCCGTATGGCCGTCGCTCTTTCCAGCGCGTACTCGATCCACCGGGATTTCCAGGAGAATCTTTTCCGAGCCGAGGTTCAGCGCGTCGCCGACCATCGTGAACCGCGACACGTACTGCACTTCCTTCGTGCCGACGGGATAAAACTGCGCTCCGGCCGGCGAGTAAAACAGATACACCCAACCGTTTTCGGAAAAATTGGGGTCGAGGGCCACGCCCGCCAGGCCGTCCTCGGTGTTGCCCTGGAGCTCCGATGAGCCCGGTTGAACGAAGACGTTCAGGTCCGCCGCGACGACCGTCGTCCCGGTCGACGGCTTGTAGACCTTGAGCTTGCCGCTCCACAGTTCGGTAAAAAAGACCCGACCGTCCGGCGCGACGGCCAAGCTAACTCCGTTGGTGACGTTTGCCTCGAGGACGGTCTTCTGCCAATTGGCGTTTACCATTGCGCCGCCGTCGGAGGGAACCTGTCCGGCGGCATAGCGAATCCCGCCGAGCAAGTGCTGCAGGAAGAGCGGCTCGGAGTACGACGCATCGGTGTGCCCCAGCCCTGTGTACCACGACCGCCCGCCGGCGAAGTCGTGATACCAGGCGATAGGATGATCGAAGCCGTCGGCGCCGCCCGTGTAGGTTCCCTCGTCCAGCGTCATCAACACATGCACGTTGCCGCGGGGATTCGTCGTAAAGTTGTACCATTCATCGGTGCGAACCCAGCGGTCGGGCAGATGCGCGGTTGAGACATGCACCTGGTCAGCGACCTCGACGGTCGCCTGCTGGATCGCCGGATGGCTTTCGAAGTAGGCGCCGACCAATTGCCCATACCAGGCCCAAGCGTGTTCGGTGTCGGCGGCGGAATGGACGCCGACCCAGCCGCCGCCGTTCTGAAGGTACTGCTGCAGGGCGAATTCCTGAGCGGCGTTGAGCACGTCGCCCGTGGTGTTGAGGAACACAACTGCTTCGTAGTTCGCCAACGTCGCAGCGTTGAAGGCGGTCGCATCTTCGGTGGCCGTGACGGTGAAGTCATTGGCGGCGCCCAGCGCCTGAATAGCAGCGATGCCCGGTTCGATCGACGTGTGGCGGAATTCCACCGTCTTGCTGAAGACCAGGACGTCGAACGCGGCTAAGAGCGTCCGTGGCTCGAGGCGCTCAATGGCTGGGCGGCGGCCGAGCCGATTCCTCGTTGCCGCCAAAAACGCAGACTTTCGCCGACGGTCGATACGCATGTTGCCGCCTCTCTCATTGGAATTCAGATCAGCATTCGACCCATCGGGGGGCAGCCGCCTTCGCAAGAGTCGGCGTCGAAGCCCGGACGTTCGATTACGGCGTAGCCATCTCCGGGATCCGAATTCTTGCGGGCCGCCGTCCTGTCACGTCGCAGAGTTTGGGTTCGTTGGCGCTGCTCAAAGTTTAGAAGTATCGACCGGATTTTCATCGGCGATGTCGCCGAGGTCGCGGTGGATCGTCCAGTCGATGCTAAATGAAATCAGGTGGATACTGCCGTCGCAGAATGCCATGTTTACGCCGCTGGCGTGCGCCGAGCCGAACCGGTGATTGAGATTCGGCGCGTTCAGATTTGGCGTGTCCGCGTGTGGGACGAGCTCCGTGAGTGCGGCCGGCGGCGTGCCGTTGGCCGTCTTGCGGAAGTTGTCATTGTTGAATCCCGTGCACCAGGTTTCGTTGTCGCCGCCGTCTTGGCCGGTCTCATACTGCGCGGGGTCGAGATACTTCTCGCCGACCATGTACGTGTTCGACGTACCGTCGGTAATGTGCTGAGACGCAACCTCGCTCCACTGATAAGACACGCCGGTCAACTGGCGCGTGCTCGTTGACTGTTCGAGATTTCGAACTCGATTGTAGAACCAACCATTGAACGTCGCTGCGGTGTCGTATGTTGGCGGAAACTCGTTGCTAGCCGGGGCAGCATTCCAAATCGGTTCGACCCACACCGTGCCAGAATTGGCCGCGTAATCACTCCGGCCGGCTCCGGTGGTTGCCGGTGACAGCGAGTTATAAATGCCGCCGCCCGTGTAGGGGAACGGCTGCGAGGTCCGCCGTGACGGGCATGTGATGATATCAAGCGGCGAGCCCAAGACCTGTTGCGCCGCCATCAACTGGGTCTGGTTGCGTCCCTTATTGCCGTCCTTCCCCAAGTCATGCAGCGCGTTCTGCTCTATAAACGGCAACACATTGTAAATCCACCCGCCCGGCTGTTCCTTACCGAAGCCGCGGTCGGGGTCGCCGACCCAGTACCAGCCCCAGCCGCCTGTGGGAAAGTACTTTTGTGCATCGTGGTGGTTCAGGCACCCCAGCGCGAGCTGCTTGAGGTTGTTCTGGCACTGCGAGCGGCGGGCCGCTTCGCGCGCCGCTTGGACGGCCGGCAATAGCAGCGCCACCAGCACGCCGATAATGGCGATCACGACCAACAACTCGACCAACGTAAATGCACCGTGCCGGCGTCGCATACAAGACTCCATTTCTCATCTGTTTGTCGCTTGCCCGCTGGCTGGGGAAAACGAGAGTTGTCCGAGGCTCCGCATCCCAGAGCTCCGTGCTCCTGCGACCGCGCCGGCGCATCCACCGCCGCGGTCGATAGAGGTGCACCGTCAGCGTGACGCTCTCTGAGCCAATTCAATCCATTCCTCCAACCTCCCGGGAAATCCCCGTGAGGCTTGGTTTAACTTCTCTGTCGAGCCCGGCGTCCGCGCGCTGCCACGAGCGCCGTGGCCGCCACGGCCAGGAGGACGC
Source organism: Lacipirellulaceae bacterium (assembly GCA_044867485.1). Taxonomy (GTDB): domain Bacteria; phylum Planctomycetota; class Planctomycetia; order Pirellulales; family Lacipirellulaceae; genus Lacipirellula. The sequence goes on from JBIOVA010000289.1 coordinate 9,124, forward strand.
CTGATGGCTCGGGAATGGCCACTCCGGCCGCCATGGAGGCCGGCACAAGGTTCCGCCAAACCGTGAAGTCTGCCAGGTTGACCCGGCCGTCGCCGCTAAGATCGCCCATGCCGCGCGTCGCGCCTGTGGCGAAGAAATTGGCTTTGATAATTCCGTAATCCGTCAAGTTGACCAGTAGGTCGCCGTTGACGTCGCCCGGCGGCAAGTTCGGGGGGACCGACTGCACGGCGAACACGAAGTCATACGCGGCGGGAATCGCCGCGGCGAACCCCGGCGAAGGGAAGTCGCGCCGGGGGCCCTCGGTGTTGTTTCCCAAGACGTTGGAATTGGTGAAGTTGTTATTGAACGCATAGCCGTCGGCGTACACGTCGGCCGCCGAGTGAGCGAACCCGAACCAGCCGCCGTCGGTGCCCACGCCTGCTGCGTCGGACAAGTACATGCTGAACGCGTATGTCGGGCCCACCGTCAGATTGACGGGGTTGGTGAGCGTGAACGTCAAGTAGTCGACGATGTTCGTCGCCCCGTCAGCGGTAAAGCCAGTGGCCGTCTCGGTGGCGATGACTGTCAGTTCGCCCGTGCCTGTGTCGACCGTGGCGATCTGGATTCCCCAGATCTCATCGCCTTCCCACGCGTTGTAGCCGCCGTCCCATGCGTCAGAGCTGTTGCCGCGGCCCAGCACCGTGAAGCGGCTGGCCATGCCGCCGACAGTGACTTTGAACGTCTGCCCCGGAGGGCCGCCGTTGTCGGTGAAGTCCCGATTGCCGTCCTGTGTGCCCGGCCCGATGTCTGAGAGCTGCGACGCCATGATTTCGCCCGTGGGCGCAGCCGCGGTGACTGCAAGGCTGCCCGCCCGAGCCGTGTTCGCCAGCCCCAGGCTCGATGCGATCGCTACGACGGCTAGCCCCGTCGTCAGGTTGCGAATCATGTCCTCACCTCCGGGTATGTATCTCATTGGTTTGGTCTCAATAAAGCGGCCGATCGGGCCGCGTGCGAGCTGATTGCCAGAAAAGATTTCCAGAAAATTCAGCGGCTCCACAATGGAGCCGTCGTGGGATGACTTTGCTATCTAACGACGCCATGTGCGCGGCGCCGGGCGAACCGCAGGCCCCCTGCTGCCATGACGAGCGCCAGGGTGGTGGTCGCCGGCTCAGGAACGCCGATCAAGGCGACCATTTCCGGCGGAGCGGCCGTTGTCCATGCCCGGAAGTCGTTGAGATCAACGAATCCGCTGCCGTCGACATCGCCGTTGGACCAGGGCGCGGCCGCTTGCTCCAGGTGGTCCCGAATGATGGCGTAGTCCGCGAGGTTGATTGTGCCGTCGATGTTGACGTCGGCCGTGTTGGCTGCGGTCGCTCCCAAAGCGACATTGTCGATGGCAAACCAAGAATCCGTGCCAGTATTGCCGTTGGTGACGTTATCAAACTCAATGCCCACCGGGCGACCGAGCCCCGGGGCGACTTCGGCGGGAGTCAGCAGAATCGAGAAAAGTGCAAAGCCGCCGGTTGGCACGAACAACGAGGGCGTCCCCAGCGGAACGCGGTTGCTACCGGCGTCGACGTAGTACAACGTGGCTTGCATGCTCGCAGGGCCTAAACTCGTATAGATGTCCCGCAGATTGAATTGAGCGCGATAGTGGCGCCCGGCGATGATGTTGTGCGCTGTCGTGCTGTAAATCGCGGGGTCCTGGGCCGCAAGATAACCCTGCCATGCCCCGCCGGCCGTGCCGCCAAATTCCACGCCCGAGTCACCCGGTCCTGGCGTCGGGCCACCGCAGCACTGCACGCCCAGCTCGGTGGGTTCCCAACCTGGAATGCGTCCCGGAACAATGTTGCCAAGCTCGTCCCAGTACTCCGTCTTGACGGTCCCGGGCAGCTCGAAGTTGGGATTGGTCAGCGTAATCTGGGCCACCGCGCGGGGGGCCGAAGCGAGCGATGCGGCCATGCCGACGACGGCCGCCAACCTCGTGAGGAATCGAATCGCCATGTTGAAAACTCCCTTGCCTTTCAAGAAGCGAATATTCGGTGATGGTTCGTTGCTGGTCGTGTGTCGTGTCATTCACTCAAAATCAGGACGCCAGGCTCCGCCGTCGCAGCAGGGCCGCCAGACCCGTCGCGGCGATGCCTAGCAGCGCCGAACTGGGCTCGGGCACAGCGGCAGCAGCGGCCGCCGCCGCGGTTTGCCCGAAGTTGGCCTTCCAAGCGTTGAGGTCGCTCGTACTCAACGGGCTCGGCGAGCCGCCCCGCTGCCAGACGAGGAAGTCGTTGCCATCCACGTCCGAGTCGCCGTCGAAGTTGCCGGACAGACCTTGGCTGAACACAATCGTGCCCAAGCGGAACGTCGGCTCGTTGCCGAGGAGGAACTTGAGCCCTAGGCCGTCCCGGGCGGCTTCGGTCGAGAAATCGCCAATGTCGCCCAGCGAAAACGATTCGCCCGGGGCGATCGTTAGCAGATTGGTTTCCAGCGAGTTGGTCTCCGACATCGCGTTGGCCGTGGCCGGAGTTTCCTGCCAGTTGTCGAAGCGAGCTTCCGCCCTGTCCGACAGGCTGGTCCAAGCGGCGCCGCTCAGAGCGCCGGTAGACGACGTGATGGAGTAGCCATCGACCGACAACGGAATCGCCGAGTCGTTTTTTAGCGACGCCTGGCCCGACCCATTGATCACCAGCGCCATGTTGTTAACGAATTGATTGCCTGTGTATTCAACCTGCCCGCGGACCACGGCCCCACTGAACGTCGTGTAGCTGAACGTCAGATCTTCACCATTGGTGCCCAGGCCGTTAACGCCGTTGGCGAGGCTGTATTGCGTCTTGCTGAAGCCTGCGCCGAGCGCGACTGAGGTCGACGGCGACGAGACGTTGAACGTTCCCGACGGCTTGAGCTCCCCCAGACCTGTCGTGGAGTTGGTCGGCGCCTTCTCCCAACCCGTGTCGCCGGCGGGGGCTCCGGAGATGCCCTTGTAGCTCGCGACTAACGAACCGCGCGGGGAGTTGACTTCATAGCCGACGAGCTGATTCACGGACGCTCCGGTTGGATTGCGCAGCGTCATGGCGCCCGTGTCGCGATTGACGGTTAATACCAAGAGTTGCTCCAGACCGAGTTGCAGAAGTTTTCCATTGCCGCCGTTGGTGGTCTTGAGGCGAAACGCGGACCCGACCGGCGCGGTCGCACCGGTAACCGTGAGGTCCGCCCCGATGGCGCCGTTGGAGAACCCGCCCGTCACGTTGGATCCGTTGGCCAGCGTCCAGGTTTGCCCGGGCGCCGGCGTTACGCCGTTGAAGACAACATTGAGCAGGCCACCGAGGCCGACGTTACCGGTCGAATTAATGACCGAGTGGTTCGCCCCTGTAATCTCCGCGGTGTATCGGCCTACGCCGCCACCCGCCTGAAAAGAGACAGCTCCTGTAGAGTTGAACACGACGCTGGGGCCCGTAATGTGCAACTCACGGGCAAACGTCGCGGAGCCAAGCGTCAGCGAAGCCGCGCCGCTCAGGTTGATGGCACTGGCATTGGCGCCGCCGGAGACCATCGCAGCGGCGTTGAGCGACCCGTTGCCGCTCATGTTGAGCGTGCCCGTCCCCGTTGCAGCACCCACGCGGACGATGCCATTGGTTGACGCGGTTGCTTGGCTCATCAAGCTGCCGCCTGCCCCGATAGTCAGCGTGCCGGGGGCCACATTGCCGTCGAGCGAATCCTGCCCCAAGGACACGCCGCCGACGGGGTTCGTCGCGGCCGCGTTCAGCGTGACCGTACCTCCCGTGGCAATGACGGCGACTTCCTCGAACGTCGCATTGGGGACCAACCCGCGAGGCGTGCCGCCGGGCGAGTCCGCCCAGTTGTTGCCCGTGTTCCAGACGCTGGAACCTGTTGGGAGATAATAGACGTCGAATGCCTGAACGGCGGGCAGCGCAACAATCGCCGCCCAGACCCCTAAGGCCAACCTGAATGAACATGCAAATCGCGGCAGCACCATGGTGTCTCCCCGTTGTCTACACTTGTTGAAGCAATGAATGGCCGATGCCATGAGTCCGCCCAAAGGCCATTCCGCGACGATCGCGGCTTTTCGCCTCCACGACGGAGGTACACTGCAGCCTTCCGCCGTCGCCCGGCACGCGAGTGTAGGTCGGCTTGAAGTTCAGAAAAGAAACAGAAAACGATGCCGGTAACGAGTAATGGCGGGTCCCCTGCCCAGGCGCCCGTAGAAGAACTCAGCGGTTGCTGACACAATCTTGCAATTTTTTTCTTTTTTTTGACATGTATCCCAAATCTCCGCTGACTTCAAACAGTGAATTGCCATGGTGCTTGCGAGCGCCGACGGAAATCGCGATCGGCGCTCGCCGGCCGCGGAGAGACAAGGCGTCGCTCATGAAACCGATCGATGAAGACTGCACGAGGCGTTTCGTAGAAATGCTCACCGGGCATCAGCGCAAGCTGTATGCCTACATTTGCACGCTTATGTTCGGGGACAGCGGAGCCGCGGACGTTCTGCAGGATACAAATCTCGATTTGTGGGCTCGCGCTGGCGAGTATGACTTCGAGCGCCCTTTTTTGCCCTGGGCGCTCGCGTTCGCCCGACAGCGGGTGCTCGCCTACCGCAAATCGCGATCCCGCTCGCGTCTTGTATTTAGCGACGAGATCATTGAGTGCGTCGACCAATCCTGTATCGCACTGGCCTCGGACGCAGACGTTCGCATGACGGCGCTCAAGAAGTGCTTGAAGAAGCTAAGTTCCGAGCAGGCAGACCTCGTTCGTGAGCGTTATGTGACAAAGACGTCCGTCCGCCTGATTGCCGCACAGTTGGGTGACACTGCCCAAAACATCTCCTGCCGATTACATCGAATCCGCAAGCAACTTGCAGGTTGCGTTGAGCGAACAATTGCGATGGAGGAACGGTAATGGAGTCCGTCGACGATAGATTTGAACGCTTGCTTCGAGTGGCCCTGGACGGGACATGCTCCGACGAAGATCGCGTCGAACTTGAGCAACTCGCGGTTGAGCATCCGAGATTGCGCGAGGCAGCCGTCAAGGAACTCTTCATCCACAGCTTGCTGCAATGGCACGACGAGAGCATCGTCTACGATCTCCCGTTCGATGTGGCGGCAAATGACGGCCCGTCTGCATCGCAACAAATCAAGTCTACGCCGTCGTCTGGATTTCGCTCGTCCTTACGTTGGGGAGGGCTGGCGGCAGCGTGCGTCTTAGCGGCGTGCCTTGTTTTATTTTGGCGACCATGGCGACCTGCTGCGGATTCCGAAGCCTCTGCCGACATCGCTCAGATCGTTGATGCTGACGACGTCGTTTGGAGCGATCAGTCAGACGCGCTCCAAGCAGGAGGTCGCGTTCAAGCCGGCCGACTTCAAACCAGCGGCGGCGCATTCACTCTGCAGTTTCGCACAGGCCCGACGGTGCAATTCGCCGGACCGACGTCTCTCGTCGTCATGTCCGACATGCTCGTGGAAATGGAGCGCGGAAAGGCGACGGCCGAAGTCCCTGAGTCGGGGATCGGGTTCACGATCACCACGCCGCTCGCAGACATTGTTGATCAAGGCACTGAATTTGGCGTGGCTATCGCAGAAGACGGCGATACGGACGTAATTGTCTTTGAAGGTAACGTCGATCTGCAGAACAACGCGCGCAGGGGTGAGAAACAGCAGCGGCTCGTCCAAGGCGAAGCCGTGCGAATTGGCCGTGAAGGGGCCGTCGACCGATTGATGCAAGTGCGTCGGGACGCTCAGGGCGGCTGGTGGACGCTCGACCATCAGGAACTTGCAGACAGCATCATCATGAAAGTCCGCGACAATATTCCTCCCTCGGATGGTTCAAAGTACTTCTGCTATCAGATTACACGCCATGGGCTCGACGACGACGTTGACGCCTATGCCGAGCAGCCGGCTCAATGGAATGGCTTAACGGCCAAAGGGCTCCCGCTGTTCTTGCGCGGCGCCGACTTCGTGAAGACATTCAATGACTATCGATACATCGAAGACTTCGAAATGGTTGTTGAGTTGTCGCGTCCGGCCAACTTATACGTATTTGCCGACGACCGTGTACCGCCGCCTCAATGGCTGAAGTCTCAATTTGAAGACACGGGCGTTGACGTCGGCCTTGATGAAGGACCATGGGTCAATGTCGCTGATGAGTTTATGAGGAACGCCCCTGAGCGAGCGATGGACGTAGGCGGCGGAAATAGCATCGATACCGT
>JBIOVA010000290.1:0-13683 GCA_044867485.1 Lacipirellulaceae bacterium
GGCGCGGGTGGTGGAGATGCGCTACTTCGCCGACCTCGAGATCGAGGAGGCAATCGGATGGTGCTCGAGCCGCCGCCGCCGGAAGAGCGCGTCACGCTGTCGCATCGCGAGCTGCTGGCGGATTTCTCGCATCTCGTGGGTCAGACGGGCGAGGCCGTGACCGATCTGCGACCCGCGGGGCGAGCGCTGGTCGACGACCAGCTGATCGACGTGATCGCCCTGGGCGAGCCGCTTGATCGCGGTACGCCGATCGAAGTGGTGTCGGCGCACGCCAATCGCGTCGTCGTGCGGAAGCGGGTCTGAGCCGAACCATGCGTTGCGCGCCGGCGTCCTCGAGGGTGGCGGGGCAGTTGGGGCATTTAGCCCCGCCGCTCGCGGCGGGCCTCGCGGAGCAAGCTCCGCGGCTCAATGCCGATGATTCAACTGGCCCAAGATCCTCGCAACCCATCTTTGCCGCTGGTTGTGGGCCAGTGGTATAATGCCCCGCGTCACGGAGGCGCACCTTTCCGATGGGCCATCTATGAACGTGCTCGATCCCATCATCTGGGCGATGATTCTGTTGGCGGCAGGCTGCGGCCTGTTAGTGCTGGAGGTGTTCATCCCTTCGGGGGGCATCTTCGGCTTCTTCGCGGCGGTGACGGTCATCGGCAGCCTCGTCGTGGCGTTTCGGCGGGACACCACGACGGGCCTCAGCTTTATGGCGGTTGCGGTGTTCGCCGTGCCAATGGTGATCGGCCTGGCGTTCAAGTTCTGGCCCAAGACGGCGATGGGCCGGGCGTTCTTGGGCGACCTGCCAAGCGAGCAGGAAGTCAAGCCGGAAGACCCCCGGCGGGCGCTAGTCGGCCGGGTGGGCGTGGCCCAGTCGAAGATGCTGCCGAGCGGCTCGGTGCTCATCGACGGGCAGCTCGTCGACGCCGTGAGCCAGGGCTTGGCGATTGATCCCGGCGAGCCCGTGATCGTCGTCGAGGTGCGCGCCAATCGCGTAATGGTCCGCCCCGCGCGGGCCCACGAAGTCCGCACCGCCGACCTGCGGACCGACGACCTCCTCTCACGGCCGATCCAGGACTTTGGGATCGAAGGGCTCGAGGAGCCATTGAGTTAGCGCTCGTTCTGGGTGGCATGCCCTCGTCCGCGTGGGCATGTTCTGCTGGCACTTCACATGGCCACGGCGGCGGACCGCCGTGGCCATGCCACCCGAACCGCCGCCATCCCAACCTTGCGTTGGGTCATTGCCCGCGGGACAATGACAGCGAAAGCCCACATTCCCAGGGGTCTCGTACGATGCCGATCAATTCAGCCACGCTTTGGCTTGCCGCGTTTATCATCGGTGGCATCTTCGTGCTGATCTTCCTGGTGGTGTTCACCAAGTTCGCCCGACTGTGGATTCAGTCGGTGATGACCCGCGCGGGCATCGGCATCCTGGACCTGATGCGGATGTGGCTGCGGAAGGTGAACCCAACGGTCATCACCCGCAGCAAGATCATGGCCGTACAGGCCGGACTTGACGAGGACGAGGAGATCTCGACCAAGGCGCTGGAGGCGCACTATCTGGCAGGAGGGAACGTGCCGTTGGTGATTCGCTCGATGATCGCCGCCAAGAAGGCCAAGATTATCGATCTGCCGTTCAAACGGGCCACGGCGATCGATCTGGCCGGCCGCAACATCCTGGAAGCCGTGCAGACGAGCGTCTACCCGCGGGTGATCGACTGTCCGCCGCGGGACGCCAAACGGCCGTCGCTCGACGCGATCGCCAAGAATGGCATTCAACTCAAAGTGCGGGCGCGCGTCACGGTGCGGGCGAATCTCGACCAGCTCATCGGCGGAGCCACCGAGGAAACCATCGTGGCCCGGGTGGGCGAAGGGATTGTCAGCGCGATTGGCTCGGCGGAGACGCACGCCGAGGTGCTGGCGAACCCCGACCGCATTTCGCGCGCCGTGCTGGCCCGCAAGCTGGACTCGCAGACGGCGTTCGAGATCGTGTCGATCGACATTGCCGACATCGACGTGGGAGACAACATCGGCGCCCGGCTGCAAGCCGATCAGGCCGAAGCGGATACCCGCGTGGCGCGGGCCGAGGCCGAGGGCCGCCGGGCGATGGCGGTCTCCCAGGAGCAGGAGAACATCGCGGCGATCGAGGAGAACCGCGCCCATGTGGTGGAGGCGGAGGCCGAAGTGCCGCTGGCGATGGCCGAGGCGTTCCGCTCGGGACGATTGGGAATTCTCGACTATTACCGAATGAAAAACGTGCAGGCGGACACGGACATGCGGGAAGCAATTGCCGGCACGGGGGCCATCCGCGGATAATTGCAGGGAACACGTTCCGCTGCCGCGTCGCGGCTAACGACTGGGAATGATAGTGGCTTGTCCCATGACGATCTTCAGCTTTCTCTTGTTGGCGGACGTGGAAGACGTCATCAAGGCGATCTCCCCGATCATCATCATGGTGCTCTGGGGCGTGATGCAGCTCATGTCCGGCCGGCCGAAGCAGAACCCGCCGCCGCGACCGCGGGAGGTTCCGCCGCAGCCGGCGGCGCCGCTTGGGCAGGCCGGACAACCTCGCCCGCCGCTGACGCTGGAGGAAACGCTTCGTCGCGAGGTGGATGAGTTCATGCGGCGCGCCCAGCGCCGCGAGCCAGAGCCGCCCAAGCGTCCGCAGCAGAAACCGCAGTCGAAGCCGCAGCCCGCCGGCGGTCCAAGTCGTGAGGGTCGGCCCGCGCGGCCCGGCGGAGCGCGGCAGGATCAGCCGACGCGGCGGCTGGTCGAAGCGGCCCGTCCGTTGTCTGAGCAGCAGGAGTCGGCCCAGCCGGCGCGAAAACCGCCGACAGGCGCTTCCGTGGGCGCGCACGTCGCCGAGCACGTTGGCCGCAGCACGGAGGCGCTCGCCGCGCACGCCAAGCACTTGGGCGCCCAAGTGGCTCAGGCCGATGAGCGGCTGGAGGAGCATCTCCAGAAAAAGTTCTCGCATCAGCTCGGTGCACTGGAGCACCGCGACGAGCGGCCCGAGGTGAAGGCCAAGCGGTCGGTGATCGCCCAGGGCTTGTTCGACATGCTGGCCAAGCCTGGGGGCGTGCGGCAGGTCATTGTCGCGGGCGAGATTTTGCGGCGGCCAGAGGAGCGCTGGGGATGGGGTCGCGGCGCGACGCCGGGCGGCGCCGGATCGGCGTCGTTGGCCAGGGACGAAGTGACCAGGCAAACGGGAGGGGCGTCCAATCGGGGCGCGTGACGGCGATGCCACTGTTCGATTTTGTCTGCCACGATTGCGGCCGTGAGCAGGAAATCTTGATTCGCGGGTCCGAAACGCCGACGTGCGAGGCGTGCGGCGGGGACGCTCTTGCGCGGCAACTCAGTTTGCCGATCGCCCACGGTGCGGGTGGGGACGCGGCGCCGCGCGGCTCCGGCGGGTCGTGCGGACCGGGATGCGGGTGCCACTAGGGGCGAACCGAAGGCGACGCGAAGTCCCGGATCGCGTGGCGATCCGGCTGGGGGCGAGCGCGACCGTATGTCCACGGTGACGGTTTTCCGTAGCTTTTCAGCGCCGTCACGGGCATATAATCCTTAGAACTGGCGCTTCGCGGCCGTTGCGGCCTGCTGATACAGGCCGCGAAGTTTGACACCCTTTTCCTGGCCTGACTATACTGCCCAGAACAGGGATATCTCCTGTTGTGACAGCATGTTGAGGCAATTTGGCGGGGCTTTCGGGGCGCACCGGGGAGATTTCTTCCCCGCGCTCGACGCCGCCTTCCGCGAGGGAACGTTTCGATGTCGCTCCTGGGCAAGATTCTTGTCGTCGGCATTCTCATCTGCAGCCTCTTCCTGATGTTCTTCGGGATGACAGTCTACGGCCTGCATCGGAACTGGAAGGCCGACTACGACGCTCTCAACCAACGTCTCACGCAGGCCCAATCCGACAACGCCGCGTTGACGACCAGGTACGAAGACCAAATCACGCAGCTCACGAGCGAACGGGAAGCCAGCCAGCAGGAAGTCCGCAAGCTGGAGACGGCCCGCAACGAGATGCTGGAACAGAACCGCGCGATCCAGGCCGAGGTGGACGACCTGCGGGCAGAACGGGCGAAAGCTGTCGCCACCGTGGGCGCCACGGAGGACAACAACAAGACGCTGATGGACGAAGTGGTCGCCCTGCGGACGTCGACCCAACAGGCCCAGCAGGCCCGCGACGAGGCGTTCACCAAGACGCTCGCAGCTACCAGCGAGCTGCACACCACGGCCGGCGAATTGCAGGCGGTGCGCGAGCGAACCGAACAGCTTCTGCAGCAGTTGGCGAAGTACGTGGCCCACCTCCGAGAGGCTGGGATTGATCCCGACGCCGACGTGGTCGCCCGCGTTCGCGGACAGATCAGCGCCACGCGGCGAGCCGACGGCGGCCAGCTCATCGAAATGACCATCGGGTACGATGACGGCATCCGCCCGGGGCAGACCGTCGAGGTGTTCCGCGGCGAGCGCTATTTGGGCCGGGCCGAAGTACTCAAGGCCGATCCCGATCGATCCGTGGCGCGGATTCTGCGGGAGTTCCAACAGGGCCAGATTCAGCAGGGCGACGACGTCGCCACGAAGCTTGCGGGAGGTCGATAATGTCGCAGGGTTTTGACGTCGCCACGCCCAGCGTGCTGACCAAGAAGAGCGCGTGGAACATCTACACGGTGCTGCTGTTGATCGCGCTGGTCGCGCTGCTGCTGGGGATGCTGTTCCTGTACCTCGAGATCCGCGCGTACGGCGGGTTTGGCGTCGTCGGCGGGGCCGCGGCGCGGAGTGTGCCGGCGGACGTTGCGATTCGCGCGCTGGGCTTCGCCTGACGGTAAGCTCGGGGTGGCACGCCCAAGGTCTTCCGCAGGGCGTGGTCAGAGGGTCGCAGCAGCCGCAGTGCCGCTACGCCCATTGAAGACTCTGGGCGTGCCACCCAAGGCGTCACTCTTTGCCGGCGCTGGCATCGGGAGCGCGGGCGCCGAGGTCGCGGTCGAGGTCGAGCAGCGACGCCGGGTCGTTCTGCACGAGGTGGAACTTGTGGACCACTTCGCGGGCTGTCTTTTCTTCCTCGACCTGCTCGGTAATGAACCATTCCAGCTCGACGAGTGCGGCGAACGCCTTCTCGTGGAACGCCAGCTCGTAGAGCGCGTCGATCTGACTGGTGACGCGCTCCTCTTGCGCCAGCGACTTCTCGAAGACCGAGACGATCGAGGGGAACGTGATCTCCGGCTGGGCGATCGGCTTGAGCGTCACTTCGCCGTTGCGGGCCAGCAGGAAATCGAACAGCCGCATCGCGTGGCCGTACTCCTCCTGGCTCTGCACGCGGAGCCAGTGGGCGCAGCCGGTGAACTGCTGATGGTCGCACCAGGCGGCCATCGACAAGTAGCTGTAGGAGGAGAACAGCTCGTTGTTGATCTGGTCGTTAATGGCGGCTTCGATGACCGGGCTGAGCATGGGAGTTCTCCGCGCAAGGGGCTGACAGGTTCGTCGAATTGTAAGTCGGCGCGAAAGCGTTGCCCAGGCGAGGGAAGCTTGATGGAGCGCGCAAAAAAAGAGGCTCGCGGCCTTGATGACGGCGAGCCTCAATCTCAATAAGCGAGATGCTTCGCGAGTGGGCCCGACTGGAGTCGAACCAGCACGCCCTTGCGGGCACAAGGCCCTCAACCTTGCGCGTCTGCCAATTCCGCCACGAGCCCGGGATGCACGCTTATTGACCGGCGACCCTCCGTGTATGCCGGACTCGGTAGTCTACCTGCGCGGCGCCGCGGGTCAAGGCGGCGAGCTTCACGGTAGTGATACCGTTTGCGTTGTCACCCCGAGGTCCGCCGAGGGGTCCGGCCGGATTCCTCGGAAGACCTCGGAATGACAGTGACGCGGCGACGCAAACGGTATCACTACCAGCTTCACTGCTCGGGCGTTGCGACGGGAGCCGGGGCGGAGTCGGCTGCGTCATTGACGGCAGGGGTTTCTTCGTTGGCCGCCGCGTCTTCAGACGGGCCAGATTCGGCGGGAGCGGCCTCCTCGATGGTTTGCCGCTCGCGGATGGGGTGGCCGGCGTCGTAGCTGGTCAGCTCCTTGGCCAACGCCTCGCCCATGTCGGTCAGTTTTTCGATTTGCTCTTTGTCGTCGGCTTTGATCGCGGCCTCGAGGTCGGTCTGGTTGACGGCGATCCCCTTGCGCGACCAGTCCTTGGCGGTCGTGATGTCGCCGCTCTCTGCGAACGCCGCGGCCAGAGTGCTGATGATATGCGGCTGCTTGTACTCGGTGAGCTCGCAGGCCTTGGTGGCCAGCTCGATCGCCCGCTTGCCGTTGCGCACCGCATCGTCGGGCGACGTGGCCAGGACCCACGCGAAGTTGTTGAGCAGCGCCGCATCCTCGGGGTCGAGCGCCAGCGCCCGCTCGAAGTCAACGATCGCCGGGACGTGGTCGCCGATGTTGAGATACGCGTCGCCCCGGCTGCGGAGCGCCAGGTAGTGCTCGGCGTCAAGCTCCAGCACCGTGGAATACTCGGCGATCGCGTCCCGCGGCTGTTCGTTCATCATGTAGTACAGGGCAAGCTGCATGTGCACGTCGATTTGCCCGGGCAGCTCGCCGGCCAGCGTCTTCATTTCGGCGATCGCGTCCGGGAGGCGATTGTTGGCCGCCAGCGCCTGCGCCCGCAAGCCGTGGGCCAAGGCCAGACTGGGGTTGTCCTTGAGCACGGCGTCGACGTCGGCCAGCGCCTCGGCGAATTTGCCTGCGTAAAGATACGCCTGCGATCGGCGGATGAGCGCCAGGTCCAATTCCGGGTTCATCTGCAGGACGCGGGTGAACTCGTCGACCGCCTTATCGTACTCCTCCATGTCAAGGTAGATCTCGCCGCGGTACTGCGCCGGGATGGGCGACTGCGGCGCCAGTTCCGCCGCCTTGGCGAGGCTGGCCAGCGCGTCATCGTACTTTTTCAGCTCGCGTTGGATCTGCGCCTGTAGGACCAGCGCGGCAAGGTTCTCGGGATTTGCGGCAACCACCTCGGCCGCGTCGGCCAGCGCCGCCTCGGCGTCGTCGTGATTGAACTGGAACTCCGCCCGGGCGAGTTGGATCGGCGTCTTGTCGGGGGCGATCTCGACGGCCCGCGCGAAATCGGCCAGCGCCTTCTCGGCGTCGTCTTGCAGCGTCGCGCGGAGCACCAGCGTGGCCGCCTGCTCATCGGGCGGCAGCAGGTTGAACGCTTCGGCGTCGTCGACCAACTCCGCCAGCAGGTCGCGCGCTTCGTCGCGATCGCCGCCGGGAAGCGCCAGCAGTTTGGCCAGCATGGCTGCGGCCTGCGGCGGCGGGTTGTCGTACGACCGCACGCGGCGGAGATCCGACATGGCCAGGTCCCGAATCCGCTCCATCCGCGGATCGGCGAGATTGTCCTGCGGGACGCTCTCGACGACGGTCCCCAGTTGCGAGGCCCGCTCCAGCAGCGACTCGCTCAGCACTTGCTCGGCAAAGTCGGAGTTCTCCAGATCGAGCCCCTTGTCGAGGGCCGATTCCAAAAGCTCGATTACCTTGTTGAGGTCGCGGAGGCTGCCGTCGGCGATGATTTTGACGCGGAGGCCTTCGTCGAGGTCTGCCTGGCCGTTGCCCTCGGCCAGCACAGGGGACGCCGTTGCCAGCAGAGCGGAGAGGACCAGTCCCAATGATGCAAAACGCTGCCATCGAGTCATGAGAGAATGCCTCGGAACGTTGGGGGCCTGGGCGAGCCGCGCCCAGGCTTAGGTCTTCATTATTGCGGTGGGTCGCCGTTCTGGCCACGCGAGATTACCATGGGCCGCCTGTCGGCGGGCTGCCGCGTGGGCTAGAATTCGGGGCTTTTGGCGAGGGGGGAAACGTCGCCCACCGCCCGCGCGACAGCGGCACTTTTGAGGCATTCATGGAAGCAGGCATTGTGGGGCTGCCCAATGTGGGCAAGAGCACGCTGTTCAACGCCCTGACCGCGGCGGGGATCGCCAGCGAGAATTACCCGTTTTGCACGATCGAGCCGAACGTCGGCGCCGTGGCCGTGCCCGACGCACGGCTGGCCCGCATCAATCGGCATATCGAGACGCAAAAGATTGTGCCGGCGATGCTCAAGTTGGTCGACATCGCGGGGATCGTCCGTGGCGCCAGCACGGGCGAGGGGCTGGGGAACCAGTTTCTGTCGCATATCCGCTCGGTCGACGCGATCCTGCACGTGGTGCGATGCTTCAGCGACGCGGACGTCGTGCACGTCGAGGGGAGCGTCGACCCGATCCGCGACGTTGAGACGATCGACACCGAGCTGATGCTCGCGGACTTGCAGAGCGTTGAAGGGATGCTCGACCGCGCGCGGCGCACCGCTCGCACCGGCGACAAGGATGCGAAGCTGCGCGTCGAGGTGCTCGAAGAATGCCAGAAGCTCCTGGCCGAGGGCAAGCCGATCCGCGGATTGACGTATGCCGACGAGATGCGCGGCAAAGTCCTTGCCGAGCTACAACTGCTCACCGCGAAGCCGGTGCTGTACGTGGCGAACGTCAACGAGGACGACCTCGCCGGGCAGTCGCCCCCGGTGATGCGGCTGCGCGAGCGGGCCCAAAGCGAAGGCGGCGACGTTGTCCCCGTGTGTGCGCGGCTGGAGGCAGAGCTGATCGAACTCGACGAAAGCGAGCGGCAGGAGATGCTCGAAAGCCTGGGACTCGCAGAGCCGGCGCTCGCGTCGCTGGCCCGCGCGGCGTACAAGTTGCTGGGGTTGCAAAGTTTCTTCACGGCAGGGCCGAAGGAAATCCGCGCGTGGACGATCCCTGCCGGCGCCACGGCGCCGCAGGCAGCGGGGGCGATTCACACCGACTTCGAGCGGGGGTTCATCCGCGTCGAGGCGTACTCGGTCGACGACCTGGACCAGTACGAAAGCGAGAAGGCGATCCGCGAGGCGGGGAAGTTGCGCGTCGAGGGAAAGAGCTACAAGATGCAGGATAGTGACGTGTGTCACTTCCTGTTTAATGTCTGACGCACGCGCTGAGCGCGGTTAGCCGCGACGCGGAGGTCTGCCGCAGCGGAGCGCTCCGCTCCGAAGACTCCGCGTCGCGGCTAACCGCGCCGGCACGGTAATCCAGCCGATGGCAAAATCGCCCGCCAAGTCGACGAAGGGGAACGCGCCGTCGACGCTCGCCGGCGCGGGCTGCCTGATTCTGTTCGCCCTGCCCTTTGCCGCGGTGGGCGTTGTGATGGCGTGGATCGTGGCCCGCGATCTGTGGGTCTGGCGGGCCGCCCAGTCGTGGGTCGAAACGCCCGCAACGCTCGTCGCCGCGAAACTGGAGGAGGAGCATGACGACGGCGTGACCTACAAGGCCACGGCGAAGTACGCCTACCAGTTTGGCGGCCAGCAATACACCAGCGAGCGCGTCGCCCTGCACGACGGCAGCGACAATGTCGGTCGCTACCAGGAAGAGCGGGGCCGGGAGCTCGAGCAAATCATGCAGGCCGGCGGGCGGTTGCCGTGCTTCGTCAATCCTGACGATCCCGCCCAGGCGATGCTGTTTCGCGACCTGCGGCCGGGGATGGTCGCGTTCAAGCTGATGTTCGTGGTGATGTTCGGCGGGGCCGGCTTTGGGCTCCTGGCCGCGGCGACGATTGGCTACGGCCGCGTGAAGCGCGAGGAGCAGCTCAAGCAGGCGATCCCCGACAAGCCGTGGAAGTGGCGCGACGATTGGGCGGCGGGGCGGATTCGCTCGTCGGAGGGCGGGCTGAGGTGGTTTGTCACGATCTTTGCTGTGGGGTGGAACGTCCTTTGCTGGCCTGTCTTCTTGACGGTGTGGACCGGCGAGAAAGATCACGGCGGGCCGCCGACTTTGTTGCTCGCCCTTTTTCCGCTCGTGGGCATTGGCGTTGGCCTGTGGGCGATTTACTTGTGGCTGCGGCGGCTGCGGTGGGGCGCCTCCGAGTTCGAAATGGCGGCTGTGCCGGGCGTGCTCGGCGGGCCGCTCGCCGGCGTGATTCACGCGCCCGGCGGCATTGTGCCGCACGAGCACTTTGTGCTGCGATTGGCGTGCAACAAAACCACGAAAGGGAGCCGCGGCGGCGACTCGTCGAGCAGCACCGAAACTCTGTGGGACACGGAGACCTCAATTTTCCGCGACTTGGTGACCGACCAAGGGAACCGCACGCTGATCCCCGTGAAGTTCCTCGTGCCGTATGAGCTGCCGCCCAGCGGCGACGATGTGAAGTGGCTGCTGGAAGCGAAGGCCGAGACGACTGGCGTCGACTATTTCGCATCGTTTGAGATCCCCGTGTTTCATACGTCGGCAAGCTCGCAGAAGGTCGATGAGGAGACGAGCGCGGCGCAATCGCTCGAAGGGGCGGCGCCGGAGACTCTCGCGGCGACTGTTGCGCGCCTAGGAGGCGTGCTCGAGGAGGAGCTGACAACGAGCCGGACGATCTTGTTCCCCATGGCCCGTAACCGCGGCCTAGCGTCATTCACGGCGTTGTTCGCGCTGGTGTGGGGCGGCGTTTGCTATGGGTTGTTCGTCAGCGATGCGCCGCGAGTTTTTCCGTGGGTCGCCTCGCTGTTCGGGCTCTTGCTGCTGTACGCGGCGATTTCCTCCTGCTTTGGAAGCACGCGGCTGATGTACAACCCGCAGAGCGTCGCGTATGCCCACCGCCTGTTCGGCCTGGGCCGGTGGCGCGACCTGCCGCGGAGTCGCATCCAGTCGATTGCCGTCGACCTCTCGGGTACAACGGCGGGCGGAAAGGCGTATCGCAAAATCGTCGCTGGGACGACCGACGCGGGCGACGTAACGCTCGTGAACGAAGCGGGCCGGTCCCAGGAGGCGGAGCGACTCGCCGAGGACATGCGCAACGTGCTCGGGCTCACGGAATCGCGCAGCGACGGCAGTTCTTCGCGCATGGCGCTGGAGGCCGAGTTGCCAACCGACTTCCGCGGCGAATAGATTGAGACCGCTGCGAAGAACTAACCACAAAGACACGAAGGCACAAAAGGAGAGAGACGAGGAACACTAATTGCCATTTATCCTCGTTCATCCGGATTAGCGATTATTAGCGTTGATTAGTGTTCCCGCATTTCCTTTCTCTTCTTCGTGCCTTCGTGTCTTGGTGGTCAATCTGTTGTATTGAACATCTGCTTGAGGTGGTCCTGTGACGCGACGAGCGCTGTTGAGCTTCGTGGTTGTGTGGTCCTTTGCGTGCGGGGCCGCGTTGGCTGAGGAGCGGGCGCCGCCGGTTTGGCCGCCGCTGCTCAAGCCGGGGGACACGATCATGTTTGTCGCTCCGGCGGGGCCGCCGGAGGGGGAGATGTGCGAGCGGGCCAAGGAGCGCATCGAGGGGCATGGGTTTCATGTGCGCTGGCGCGACGACATGTTCGACGTCGAGGGTTACCTGGCCGGCAGCGACCAACGGCGCGCCGACGAGCTGATGGAGGCGTTCGCCGATCCGGAGGTCGACGCCATCTTCTGCACCCGCGGCGGGTACGGATGCATGCGGATGATCGATCGGCTGGACTTCGACAAGATTCGCGCGAATCCGAAGATCGTGCTGGGCTTCAGCGATATCACGGCGTTGCACGCGGCACTCAACGGTCGTGCGGGGCTGGTGACTTTCCATGGCCCCGGTCCGGCTTCGGGACTCGGCGCCGAGAAGATGCCGACGGAGTTCACCGCCGAGTATTTTCACAAGGCGGTGTTGGCCGGCGAGACGGCTGGCGACGGATACACGATCGACGTGCCGGAGAGCGCGGCGCACGTCACGCACTTTGGCGCGGGGAAGGCGCGGGGGCGGCTGGTGGGCGGCAATCTATCGCTGGTCGCCGCCCTTGAGGGGACGCTCTTCGCGGTGGACTGCGAGGACGCGATCCTGGTGATCGAGGACGTCGGCGAGGCACCGTACCGCCTCGACCGCATGCTGCGACAACTCAAGTTGTCGGGCAAGCTCGCCCAGCTCCGCGGTGCCGTGCTGGGGCAGTTCACCGAGGATTACAAACGCGAGGACAAGCTGACCGAGGACGACCGGTTCAACACAACCGGCGTGCTGCGGCAGTACTTCGAGCACGCAGGCATCCCGGTGCTGCACAACTTTCCGCTGGGGCACGTCGACCAGAACTGCACGCTGCCGTTGGGGGCCGAAGCGGAAATCGACGCCGACAGCCACACGCTGCGGATCATCCGAAGCGAGTAATTCACCACGACGACACGAAGATCACGACGCAGGGAACGTTGAATTGACAGGATAACAGGATGGAGCAGGATCAACAGGATGCAATCTCTTGGTCTCTATCCTGTCAATCCTGCCGATCCAGTTATCCTGTCAATTCCATTTCGCGTCTTCGTCGTGCCGTTGTGGTGACTCTCCCGAGCTATCCAAAGAGTTCGTTGACCACTGAGCCGCCATCGACGAGTTTGATGGGGCGGCCGTTACTCGACATGTTTTCCAGGTCGGGGTCGATCGCCAGCGCGTGATAAATCGAGCGGAAGAGGTCGGTGACCAGCACCGGGCGGTGGGTCACGTCGGAGCCGCTCTTATCGACGCGGCCGATCACTTGCCCGCCGCGCACCCCGCCGCCGACCAGCGCGACGCTGAACGCCCGCGGGTAATGGTCGCGCCCAGCCCGCGGGTTGATCCGGGGCGTGCGGCCGAATTCGCCCATCCAGATGACCAGCGTGCGGTCGAGCATGCCGCGCTCGCGCAGGTCGGTGATCAACTGAGCCGTGGGCTGGTCGACCTGACCGCACAGTTCGCGCGTGCGGGTGAAATTGTCGAAATGCGTGTCCCAGCCGCGGCTGGAGACTTCGACGAACGTGACGCCGCGCTCGACGAGCCGGCGGGCCATCATGCATCCCGCGGCGAATTCCCCGTCGCCGTAGGCCTCGCGGAGCGGCGTCGGCTCGCGCTCCAAGTCGAACGCCTCCATCTTGGGGCTATGGATCATGTCGGCGGCGCGGCGAACCAGCTTGTGCTGGTCGGCCACGACCTGAGCCCCGCCCTTCGCGGCGAAGTCCGACTCCAGGGATTCGAGCAGCCGCAGGCGGCGGGCGTAACGATTGGCCTCGGCGGACGGAGTCGTATTGGCGGGCGGCCGGCGGGCCGACTGCAGGATGAACGGGTCGTAGTCGATGCCGAGCAATCCGCCGCCGCCAGAGTTGGGCAGTCGGCCGCCGATCTGCACGAAGCTGGGAAGCTGGTTGGCGGCGTCGCCGACTTGCTGGGCGACGTTGGCGCCAAGCGTCGGGTGCTTCACGCCGCCCATGGGCAGGTAGCCATGGTGCAGCAGGTACGTGGCCCGTTGGTGGTTGCCTTCTTTGCTCGCGACTGAACGGATGAGGGCCACGTCGTCCATCACCTTGGCACAGTGCGGCAGGTTCTCGGAAATCTCGATGCCGGCGACGCTCGTCGGAATGGCCTTAGTCTCGCCGCCGTTGGCGTGCGTGGGGAGCGGGCTCCAAGTTTCGAACTGCGACGGGGCGCCCTGCATCCAAAGCAGAATGCACGCCATGCCGCGGCTGCGGAACTCGTCGGCATGGGCCGCGATGACGTCGGTCCAATTGAGCGCGCCGGCGGCGAGGCCCAGCGCGGCGGACTGCTTCAGAAAATCACGACGGCCAACGACGCGCCCGCCGCGAACCGCAACGGCGGTGTGATGCTGGAGGTTTGCGCTCATGGATACACTTCCAATCAGGGTTAGCCGCGACGCCGCGGAATGCGGCCGACGTC